>DAOVHI010000096.1 GCA_030671985.1 bacterium | reverse complement strand
TGCTCGGTATATTTAAATAACTATCCTTTGAGGATGCCGGCCCTATGCATATCGCCTCGTCTGCGTACTGCACATGCAAAGAATCCCCGTCCACATCGGAATAAACAGCAACGGTCTTTATGCCAAGCTCTTTACACGCTCTTATAATCCTGACGGCTATCTCGCCTCTATTTGCAATTAGTATCTTAGAAAACATATTCCTTATCCCTAAAAATTTCTACTCCGGTTTTACCAGAAACAAAGCCTGTCCGAATTCCACAGGCTGTCCGTTATCAACAAGTATCTTTACTACCCGTCCTTTAACATCAGCCTTTATCTCATTCATCAGCTTCATTGCTTCAATTATACATACAACCGTATCTTCGTTCACCTTCTCATCAATATCGACAAATTGATCTGCATCCGGAGCCGGCGCTTTATAGAAAGTACCAACCATTGGAGTTTTAATCTCAATCAGCCCATCTTTTTCCGCTTCTTCTTTATCTGTGTCTAATTTCTTCGCTTCCGTCTGTACTGCAACAGACGGCGCATGCGATTGCGCTGCAACATGCCTTACTTCAGGCTCCGCATTCCGCTTAAGTCTGATTTTTGAATCCTCTCTCTCTATTTCAAGTTCTTCTATATCTGCCTCCTGAAATATCGCAATAATTTCCTTCAACTCTTTAATATTCATTATTCGCCTCCTTACCTTTGGATTATATTGTCTCAGTTAATATTTGTCAAAATAAAAGGACTAAACTCTTTCAAGATATTTTCGACTTCTTATGTCAACTTTTACCACATCACCTTGATTTACAAAAGCAGGAACCTGTATGACAGCTCCTGTCTCAAGAGTTGCCGGCTTAGACCCGCCGGAAGCCGTGTCCCCCTTTTTGAAGTGTGACGTGTCGGAAACCTTTAAGTTTATAAAATTCGGCATTTCTACATTAACAAGTTTATCTTCACAATAGATACCCGTTAACTCGCATTCTTCTTTGAGAAATTCTATGCCATCTCCTATGATTATCTTATTTATTGGCATTTGTTCGTATGTCTCAAGATCCATAAAAAAATAATCCTCTCCTGAATTATAAATATACTGTAATTTCTTTTCTTCGATACGAACATCCTCTACTGTCTCTCCAGCCCTGAAGGTTTTATCCGCCACAGCGCCTGTCTTGAAATTCTTAAGTTTTGTTCTGACAAACGCTCCGCCTTTGCCCGGCTTGAAATGCTGGAAGTACATAACTGTAAACAAATCCCCGTTCAGTTTTATCACATTGCCGTTTTTAATACTATTTATTGATATCATATTTTTCTCCTGTTTAAATTTCTATTATTTCTTTAGATGACTTCGTAATAATTCTACATCCATCATCTGTTACCTGTACCATTTCTTCTATTCTGATACCGCCCCATCCTGGGATGTATATGCCGGGCTCAATTGTAAAAACCATGCCGGGCTGTAATACTTCGTCGCTGTTGCTTGATATATTCGGAAGCTCGTGTATATCCAATCCAACACCATGACCTGTACTGTGTCCAAAGTATTCGCTGTATCCTTTATCAGCTATATAATCACGCGCTGTTTTATCTATACAGGATGCTTTTATCCCCGGTCTTATATTTTTAATAGCGATTTTCTGCGCTTCTAAAACAATATTGTGGATTTCTTTTTGCTTCGCTGTTGCTTTCCCGAGAAATAAGGTTCTTGTCATATCTGAGTTATAACCTGAAAACACACACCCAAAGTCCAGAAGAACAATGCCCTTTTTTAATGAATCCTGCGACGGCGCCCCATGAGGCAGAGAACTTCTATCTCCCGATAGTACGATTGTATCAAACCCTACACAGGATGCCCCCCTTTTTTTTGATGTACGCTCAATCTCTTCTGCGATGTCTATTTCACTCATACCAAGTTTTACAAAACTGCAAATATGTTTAAACACTTCGTCGCTGATCCTCACCGCTTTTTCTATTGAAGCGATCTCATCGCTGTATTTAACAGCCCTTAATCCTTCCACCATATTTAACGTTGGTACGAGACGATTCTGCAGTAACGATTTTTTAATCTCTTTATGCTGTTTGAAGGTTATGAAATCCGATTCAAAGGCAACTTTTTTATTTTTGTGTTTTTTTAGTACATCCGCTAACAATAAGGGCAAAGCTTTTTCTCTTTTGAGAATTTTTATATTCTTTGTTTCCTTCTGCGCCTGTTCAAGATAACGAAAATCCACAATAAGATAAACCAATGTCGGAGTAATGAGCACTACGCCTTCAGAACCGGTAAAACCTGTTAAATAAAGACAATTCCGTATGTTTGTAACAATAAGAAATTTGAGCCCTGATTTACCTAGCTTCTCTCTTAACTTTTCGATACGTTCTTTGCATATACTACTCACGCGCTTTTTCCATTTGTTCCGCCTTTAACAGCAAATTGCTCGCTTCTTCATTTTTTCCCATAAGTCTATATGCATGCGCAAGATTTTTTAGATAGAAAGGTTTTGTGGGATATAATTCCAACGCCTTTTCGAATTCTTTAATCCCGCTATCTATCCAAAACCTGTTCCCCATTCCATTTATAATAAGAAGTTTCCCTAAAGCAAAGTGATAATACGGCATATATTCATTACGCTTTATTGCTTTTCTATAGTTGGCTATTGCTCCATCAAATCTGCCTGCTTGCTCTAATGTCTTTCCCAACAGAGAGTAATACTGACTATTGGTATTATCAAATTGTATTGCCGTCTCAAGCTCTTCCTCAGCAGACTTGAGATCATTACCATTCAAATAGCCGATTGCTCTGTCCTTATGTATCTCAGCGATTGACGGTTTGACTAAAATAACGGATATTAAAATTACAGCAAAAACCAAAAATATAGAAAATATTATTTTTGCGCTTATGTGTCCCGAAATCTTTCCGGATGCCTCTGAGCCTTCCTCGCTTTTTGCCTTCATTGCTTCTATCATTCCTATAAACAACCACACATTCATTGATATTCCAGGAACATAGAAGCCGAAATCAACAAGACTATGAATCAAGAAAGCAATACATCCCATATATATGCCCGCACTTAGTATCTTTAGACGCTCAATGTGAAATGCCTTTCGCCAATTCCGGAAAAACATAACCCATATTAATAAAAAACTTAATATTCCTAGCGTTCCTGTTTCAGTCCAAAGTTGAATAAAGTTATTGTGTGCAAGCTGAACCTCTCTTGCCTGAGGAATCTTGTACTTTGGATAAATACTTCCAAACGTACCTATGCCGCTGCCGAACGGGAAATCTTTAACCATACCCGGACATGCCCCCCAGTAATTCAATCTCACTTTAAAAGAACCTAAAGTATCACGGATCATATGAGTTCTGTCAGTAATTTTTAAGAACATCGCAGAGAATAGAATCATTCCAATTATCACTGATATTGAAAGCATGTAAAACCGCTTCTTATGCCTAAATTTCTTATATATCAAAATAAGAATTGATGCTAAGAACAATATTAAAAATATTCCCCATCCTCCCTGCGAATACGTAAGATAAAGGCATAAAACAATAGACGCGGCTGCCACACCAAGCAATGTCTTATGGAATGGTTTGGAAATAAGAAATAGTGAAACGCAAAGAGGCAGTATTAATAAAAGATAGCCGGCCAACGCGTTCTGATAGACAAAGGTTGAAAAAGCCTCATTTATACTCAATCTGGAAAAAAAATCCGGCGGAAACTGCATGTTCTGTTGAAGAACCCAGTTTCTTGTCTCACTTAATCCCCAGAAATACTGATAAATACCATAAAGAGAAACAGCTGTTGCTGTTAGCATGAGACATGCTGTGATTATAAAAACTTGTTTCTTTTTCTTAACAACATTTATGGCCAAAAAACACAACAGGATATTTGGAATAATAATATAGGCTTGCTTTAAGCTGACACTAAGATTGACTGAATATACACATGATAGGATAACAAAAAATGCAAAACTTAATATTGGAAAGTATAGGGATGTTTTAACCAGACTAAATCTACCCAGCCAGATACACTTGGCAATCCAGACCGCCAAAATTAGTAAAATAACAATCTGACATACGGTATTTGACCAGGAATAGCTCATCCCTGAAACTAACGGCCTAAATAGAACGAGAAATGCTAAGAATCCTGTGCTGAGCCAGAGAGCTATTTCCTCAATTTTGCTTCTATCCATTTGTAGATTTCAATATTTCCCTTTTATCTTTTCTTATTCTGTCAAGAATTCCGTTAACAAATCCACCACTATTTTCCGTGCTGTATTTCTTGGCCAATTCAACCGCTTCATTAATGGATACAATGTCAGGAATATCATCCCTAAAGAGAATCTCGCATATAGCCATTTTCATTATGCTTTTATCCACAACCGCCACTCTGCTTATCTCCCAGTGCTCCAGATACTCCTCAAGAATTTTGTCAATTATCTCTCTATTTCCAATTACTCCCTTAAATAAATCCTTCGCAAAATCTGCTGTACTTGCCCCATATTGTCCGGCATCAAGACCCGTTGGATCGAGCTTAATAACATTTTCAACGACTCGTTCTATATTCTTATCGTCAGAAAATTCCTCTCTATACAGTAGAGTTAGAACAAGTTCTCTCCCTTTTCTTCGACTTCCCATAACAAATCCTTCCTGATTTTCTAGACAGCATTTATAGGAACTGCCCATATTTTATCCGAAATTCTATATGCTTCATCCCCTCGATATAATACTATTCCAAACGGGACACGATCAATATCCATTGAGATGAACTCCTTAATACCTCTGATTGATTCTACTTTAATTCTTGATGAGTTTTTTATTTCAATAGGTATTATCTTTCCATCATTCTCTATAAGCAAATCTACTTCTGCGCCGTTAGATGTTCTCCAGAAATACAAATTCTTCTTTTTGCGCTGAATATTATTGTGTTTTATAAATTCCGATATAATCCACGTTTCCAGAATACTGCCCAAGCTGCCTGCATTTTTCAGCTTATCAAGCGAGTCATTGCCGATAAGATAGTTGCAAAGCCCTGTATCCAGCATATAAATTTTTGGTGATTTGATAAGTCTTTTTCTTGTATTTACATGATAAGGTCTCAATCGTGTATATTGATATGATGCTTCAAGTATGTGTAAATATTTCTTACAGGTTGGCACGGAAAGACCTATATCACGAGATATATTTGACAAATTTAATATATTTCCTGACTGAAAAGCCAGCATCTTGTAAAATCTCTGAAAATCTCCTATATCCCCTATCTGCGCTAAATTCCGCAAATCTTTTTCTATGTAAGTTGTGATATAATTATCCAGCCAGTTTTGTTTTTGTTCATTGCTTTTATATTCCAAAAGCTTTGGATATCCGCCGTGCAGCATCTGGCTCCAAATCTGTTTGTCGTCAAGCAATGAAACTTTCTTAAGCCTTGATATATCCTTGACCTTATCAATATTGTAAATTGTATCAACTACACTGGTCTTCCCATATCTCTCACCTGAACTAAATGGGTATAATTCCAAAATTGCAGCGCGCCCGGCTAATGTCTCAGTAACATTAGACAAAAGCAGAAAATTCGCCGATCCTGATAAGATTATCTTAAAAGTTTTCTTTTTATCAACTATGTATTTGAGAGAATGAAACAACTCCGGT
>DAOVHI010000151.1 GCA_030671985.1 bacterium | reverse complement strand
TCAGTTTCTTTATCATGAGATGCCCAGATCATACTAAAATTTTCATTAGATATCGGAGGCAATACTCCCGTTCCTTCCTGACTATCAAAAGATACTACACCATCTCCGCTATTCCACCTAATAAATCCAACAATCATATAGTATTTGACACTAGGCAGCGTTCCGCTATTCAACGTACTTAAAAAATCACTGCTTGGCTTCATATCTACTATTGCGTCTCCATCTATATCAAGTACATATTTTCTCTGCAAGATACCATCAGCTATTTGTATAGCGAAAGACCAAGCCGGACACATAAACCAGCCCCATCTCTGTGTTCCGAGAACAATCCTATTAGTTCTCGTAGCGCCCTTTGCTCCTAGATGAGGCGTGCCGACAGTGATCAATTTGTCAACATTGCTTGCTCCAGCCAGACGAAGATATTCCCTTGCTGCCAATCCCCCCATGCTGTGACACACAAGATTAACTTTGCAATTATCAAAATCATAAATTTCCAATATCCCTTTTCCATGTGTCCTCAACAGATAATCTGTTTTCCCTGAATTAACACCGGACGGCACATCTCTATTTAACCAATAATAAACTCTGTCTCCCCAACCGGGATCTTTAATGGCTCTCTTTTCTCTATCAACATAATAATCACCTGCTTTGTATGTATCTATAGAGCTGTTTCTATCTATCAACTTTTCGGGCTCAAGTCCTTCTCGATTGAAAAATTCTATGATTTCTAAATATGGGTAACTTAAACTTAATCCCCCTACATTTTTGAAACTATCTCCATAATTTGTGCCTTGGTAATACATATCAAAATATTTATTTAGCCCAAGCTTATCATTTTTTTCATTATATACTGCATTTCCCCAACTCTCAGCTGAACCTGCTGCAAAGCCATGAAGAAATAAGACAGGGTTGGGACGATAGACATTAAGATTATCTTTCCATGCATCTTCAGCTGTATATAATTCATCCGCTTTTATCGAAAAGCATGTAAATAAAAATATCACACTCAACAACATAACTAAAAAATTGATTTTTTTATCTCTCATAATATATCTTTCTCCCTCACTTAATATTTCCTTGAATAATTTTCCAGAAGTATCGTTTCTTTTTCGTCTCCAATTTTGGACAGGGCTATTTCTCCGTCATTACCTCCAAGCATTTTAAGTCCATCTGGAGAAAATCTTCCGTATTCTGGGATATCCTTAAATCCTGTTTTTGCCCTCTTCCCGCTCATATCACGAGATGTTGATATAAAGTTTATATATTTCCCATCAGGAGACCAATCTGATGGTCCACATTTTTTGGTTGTTAGCACTCTTGTCTCTTTTGTCTTTAGGTTCATAATGTAGGTGCTGCCATTCTCTTTCTCTATGTGATACGCTATCTTCTCTCCACTCGGATGCCAGATACCGTGAGTAGCTTTTTCCGCAAGTAATCGCTTGTTGCTTCCATCCACATTCATCAACCACAATCCAATTTCTTTTCCTACTCTGCCTTTCTCATCTATCTTGTCTTTATAATTTCCAAAAAGTATCTGTTTGCTATCCGGAGAAAATCTTGGTTCCCGTCCTCCATCTGATATTTTCTTTAATCCACTCCCATCTATGTTCATTGTATATATGCCGTCTCCTGATATAAAACATAATAATTTTCCGTTTGAAGCGCAATCTATATACCCGACTGTCATCATCTTATAAATTCTTTCCTTCTTCTCTCCTATTATTAAAAAATGTTTATCTTCTAAACTTTTCCCTATGCTAAACTGGGCAATAATATTCTCTTTTTTGGTATCTATATTCATTTTACAAATATACCAATCTGCTCCGGCACCGGCAACTCCACTCTTCGTAACAGCAGCCAGCCAGCTATAACTATATTTTACATGTCGTATCCACTTGACGTAGATGATATGCTTGCTGTCCGGCATCCAGCATGAGCTGTCATAATAATAGTAGTCGCATCTTTTTAGCCGTTTGGCATAAGAGGGAACAGTTATGCCCAAAACTATCAAAAACGTCAATAAGAATATGCTGACTTTTTTCATCTTAAAATGTCCTTTCTGTTCTGTGAAGGGATTGCTTCGTTGCTAACGCTCCTCACAATGACATTACTGCATTTCAGGGTCAAAAATATCATCACCAATGCCTTGGTTGATTAAAACATCGCTATACTCTATCGTGCTGTAAAAATCATCGCCTGTCGTGATTTTTGGTCTTTTACGCATCTTTACAGGAAACCAAATATCATCAAATTGGCTGTAATCCGTCATTTCAATGGAAAGTTGTTTTACATCATCCTTGAGAAACTCTGTCTTTAAAACCAGTCCTTTCTCATAATCAATGTCTAAAACCATTTTGTTATAAATATTATTGGGCACTTTTGGAATCGCAGTAACTTCTCCTATTCCCTTAATACCATCTAACATCTGCATCGTTAGGTTATGATTATTCTTAAAATCCTCTACATAATAAGCTAAATTCATCTGATTAAACTGGGAAATATCTATACCAAGTTGTTCAGTGATATTAAGTGTCTGATATTCTTTAGTTATCGGGTCAATGCTATAATAGGTTTGCCCAAGCATAATCATTATGTCTTCTTCGTCAGAAAGTTCTATTCTGTCTTCATTCTTGTATGTCAATATCTTAGTTTTATTTGGCTGTTTAAAATACTCTTTGCAATATAAAACTCCCCCGAAAGATTCATTATTTAGCATTGCTGTAATAGTTGTATTTGCCTGATAGTCTTGAAGCAAAGCATAGTTATTCGCC
>DAOVHI010000078.1 GCA_030671985.1 bacterium | reverse complement strand
GTATCAAATGATTTTGCCCTTGTCCACTGCCCGTCTTTTTTCTGAAGATCCCGCGCAGTAACATCATTTAAGCATGTATATCCCAATATATGAAGATGCGCTTCTTCGGGTTCAATGTTTTGCGTTTTATCTTTAATTACTACTGCCAATTCCGCCTCATAATCCACGCGGCTGCTCATTTTGGGATAGATAATATTATCGTCCGGACCTATAACGGAAGTGCTTGGTTTCATAAATAAAACAGGTTCGTCAGGCACCTTCATCCCAAGTTCTTTTGCATGGTCGATATAATTGAGTCCCACAGCAACTATTTTGCTTGGTAAACACGGAACAAGTAGACTTGCATCAATTGAGGATCTTGAGTATTTTTTCAACTTTTTATTCTGAAATAATGATTGCATCAACCGGACAGTTTTTAGCGGCTTCTTTCACTGCATTAAGCAAGTTTTCCGGCACTTCTTCCGCTTTAACTACAGCAACATCTTCTGGCATTTCAAAAACATCGGAACAGTCGTCCGCGCATATCCCGCATCCAACACAATCTTCTTTATTGATACTAACTTTCATATCTATATCCTCCCTCTTCTATCATATTGGGAATTATATCTAAAAATAAAAATGTGTAAAGAAATATCCTTGGTTTATCAAATTAATGGCCGTTCCCAAGTTGATATCCACGGAACATTATGCTATATAGGATGCATGGATACAAAAACTCAACTTTGTGCTGTTATTGGAAATCCGATAGAACATTCCCTATCTCCCGCTATACATAATGCGGCGTTTGAGCATCTTGGGCTTAATTATGTTTATGTTGCATTTAAAGTTAAAGATGTATTCTCTGCAATGGCTGGGGTAAGGGGCTTAGGAATAAGAGGTTTGAGTGTTACGATTCCTCATAAAGTAGAAGTAACAAAGTATCTTGACGAGATTGACGAAGTTGCAGATAGAATAGGCTCGGTCAATACCATTGTTAATGAAAACGGCAGTCTAAAGGGATACACAACTGATGGAACTGCAGCAGTACGTTCGTTAAAGGAAAAGGGTGTTGATATTAAGGGTAAAAGAATCTTAATTTTAGGCTCTGGCGGCGCCGCGCGGGCAATTGCATTTACACTTATTATGAAAGAAAAACCCGAATCTCTTGTAATTGGCGGAGTCATACAAGAAGAGATATATAAACTGGTTCAGGATATTACTATGTTAGATAATAAGCATCCAGACGGGTTCATTATAGATGAGAAGTCTCTTGAAAAGCGATTGCAGGATGTTGATATTTTAATACAATGCACACCTGTTGGAATGCATCCAAAAATTGATAAAACTCCTGTTTCAAAGAGATTATTAAGAAGTTCATTGACGGTTTTTGACATTATTTACAATCCTATTAAGACACGTCTTGTCAGAGATGCTGAGGAGAAAGGATGTGTTGTAGTATCAGGAATTGACATGTTCATCTATCAAGCAGCATTGCAATTTGAACTTTGGACGGGCAAAACCGCCCCAATCAAAGTGATGAGGAAAACTCTATTAATTAACTGAAAGGAGTCAACGTGGCAGCAAAAGTATTTTCGCTTGAACCAAGAAAAGTTCCATTTATAGAAACACCTTACAGAAAAATTATTACCAAGATTCCAGCTCCTGGGTCTGTCCCTCTGCTAAACAAACTCAGAACCAATGAATCAAGGTCAATGAGAGGGCAAGCCCCTGTAGTATGGCAAAAAGCAGAAGGGGTCAATGTTGAGGATGGATATGGAAATAAGTGGCTGGACTGGAGTTCGGGCGTACTTGTTACGAGTGCAGGACATGGGCATCCAAAAATAAAAAAAGTTTTAGCAGATTATCTTCAAACAAAAGGGCCTCTTCATACGTATTGTTTTCCCAATGAAGTAAGAGCAAATCTTGCTGAAAGGCTTATTGAAATTTCTCCATCAGAATTGAATAAGGTATTTCTTCTTACAACAGGTTCTGAGGCTACAGAAGTTTCCATAAAGCTTGCAAGAACTCATGGAATAAGAATTAATTCAAAAAAACGTTACATTATTAGCTTTCAGGGTGCTTTTCACGGCAGAACATACGGAGCTCAATTATCAGGCGGTGTGCTTGGAGGTTCTGAATGGGTTGACGAAAATCAATATTTTGCGCAGGTGCCTTTCCCTGGAAGCATTGAAGTAAAAGACAAAGGCTTCGATGTGTTTACAAAAAAGTTACAGGAGCTAAACATTGCTTCATGTGATATTGCAGGTGTTATTGTCGAGACCTTTCAGGGGAGAGAGGCAAAACTTATGCCTGTTGAGTATGCTAAGGCTTTAAGGGAATGGTGTGACGAGAACGATGCAGCGCTTATTTTTGATGAGGTGCAGGCAGGTTTTGGAAGAACAGGCAAGCTTTTTGCTTTTGAGCATTATGGAGTAGTTCCTGATATGGTTTGCTGTGGTAAGGGTATTACAAGTTCGCTTCCGCTTTCAGCTGTTATTGGAAAAGCTGAGTACATGGATCAGTATGGTCCTGGAGAAATGACAAGCACTCACACAGGAAGTCCTTTGCCCTCAATTGCATCTATTGCAAGCATAGAAGTAATGCTTGAAGAAGGTTTAATTGAGAATGCAGCAAATATTGGTAACTATCTGAAAGAGCAGATAACTAAAATTACAGGACCATATAGAGAAAGAATTGAGATTGGCGGAATCGGGCTGGTTATAGGTATGCTCTTTTTTGATAACAGGGAAAACCTTACTCCTGATGCAGATACAGCGTTTAAGTTTTGTGAACAGTGTTTTCTTTCCGGAAACTTGTTCTTTGCCCCTGTAGGCAAAGGTTACGGCGCTATCAAATTTTGCCCGCCGCTTTGTATAACAAAGGAGGCGATAGATGACGGCTTATATGGAAAAGCAGGTATTAAAGAAACACTTGATAAAGTAATGAGATAAGTTGAACTTAGGAGAAAAAATCATGACTTTAGAAAATAATAAACTTAAAGTGACAATTGTTGGCGGAGGTATGATCACGCATGATCAGTTGTTGCCGTCAATTTATCATTTAAAGCGTCTCGGGATAGTTGACGATATTACTGTATGCGCGTTAAATTCTGCTCCACTGAAGGATTTGGCGGATTCTGAAGCGTTCAAGAAAGCATTTCCATGTTTCGGGTTTAGAGCTTGTCCTGATATATCTGAGTCTCCGAAGAAAATGTTTCCCAATAAGTTCAGAGAGATTATTGGGAAAATGGATCCTTACAATGTGGTAGTTGTGGCTGTGCCGGATCAGTTTCATTATGACGTAATAAAGGAAGCTATAGCTGCTTCTCAGCATATACTTTGTGTAAAGCCGCTTGTTCTGAAATATTCTCAGTCACTTGAAATTGAAAAACTTGCTTATGAAAAAGGGCTTTTTATAGGAATAGAATATCACAAGAGGTTTGACAGACGTGCTCTGCTTGTAAAAGGAGACTATGCTTCAGGAAGATTTGGCGAGTTTAAAATTGGTGAAGCCAGAATGGTGGAACCATGGTTTTATAGAAACTCCAATTTTCAGAACTGGTTTGTTAAAGAGAACTCCGACCCATTCACATATGTAGGATGTCATTATGTGGATCAGGTTTATTTTATGACAGGACTGAAGCCGGTAAATGTTTCAGTCATTGGAATAGAGGGGAAATTCCCGAATGGAAAAATTGGATATATGTGGACAAGCGGGAGAGTAGTATTTGAGAATGGGGGTATACTCAACGTTGTTGATGGTCTCGGATATCCTGATGATGGTGCGGGAAGCAATGATCAGGGGATTACGCTCTTTTGTGATGATGGGAAAAAAGGAGCTCTCATAAGACATAATGATCAGAATAGAGGGGTTACGCACTCCTTTGTTAAGGATGCAGGCCCAGGTGGCACGCTTTATAATTTTGCAAGTCCGGATTATTTCAAGCTTGTTCCATGGGAGGGAGAAGGACTGAAACCGGTTGGCTATGGATATGATTCCGTTGAAGCGATTATAAAATCGGCGTACTTCATAAATAATGAAACTGCTCAAATGTCGAAGCAAGATGCTATGGGAAGAAAAAGAGAGATGCTTAAAAGCGTAGACAGAAAAGGCATAATTGCCACACCTGCAAACAGTTATATCAATGAACTTGTTATGGAAGCAGGTAGAATGTCAATTCTCCATAAAGGCAGACCGGTTAATATAGTCTATGGCAACAACCCGCACGTAGAATTTTCCAAGTGATGAATATTGTGTTGATTGGTTATAGGGGTACCGGTAAGTCCAGTGTTGCCAGAATTCTGAGTAAAGAGTTTGGTTTTTCTGTATTTGATATGGACGAGGAGATTGTAAAAAGAGCAAGTATTCCGATTTCAGAAATTGTTGAGAAATTCGGATGGGATAAATTTAGAAATCTGGAATCTGCAATTGCGGAACAAGTTTCTAATCTTGATAACTACATTATTGACACAGGTGGAGGGGTAATTTTGCGTGATAAGAACGTCGCAAATCTTAGGAAAAACAGCAAAGTATTTTGGCTTAAGGCAGGTGTTGCTACAATTGCAGAGAGGATAAAACACGGAACACACAGACCATCTTTAACAGATGAAAAAACCTTTATTGATGAAGTAGAAGAAGTTCTCATGCAAAGAAAAGAAAAGTACGAAAAAGCCGCAGATTATACAATAGACACTTCTAAACTATCAACTGTAGACGTCGCGAAAAAAATAGTATCACTTATGAAACAGGAGGAAAAACATGGCTGAAGGAATTAATAGAAAATTTTGGAAGGATAAAAGAGTATTTATTACAGGCGCAAACGGGTTTTTAGGCTCATGGCTTACGAAAGCGCTGGTCAGCTCCGGCGCAAGAGTAGTGGTTTTGATCAGAGACTGGATACCTGCATCGCCGCTAATGAACATGAAAAGCGTTTATAATAATCTTGAGGCTGTTGTAAAGGGTGATCTTTTAGATTACCAACTTATAGCTCGTATCTTTAATGAACACAATATAGACTCATGTTTCCATATTGGAGCGCAGACAATAGTGGGTATCGCAAATAGATCTCCTATTTCTACATTTGAGTCTAATATAAGTGGCACATGGAATATTCTTGAAGCAGCAAGGAGCATAGGTATCCAAAGAATGGTTATAGCATCAAGTGATAAGGCATATGGAGAACATAAGAATTTACCATATAATGAGGACTATTCACTAAGTGCGCTTCATCCATATGATGCATCAAAAGCATGTACTGACATACTTGCGAGAACTTATGCCAACACATACGATATGCCGATTGTTGTAACAAGATGTGCTAATATTTACGGAGGCGGAGACCTGAATTTCTCCAGAATTATTCCTGATACAATTAGATCTATTCTTCAGAATAAGGATCCAATTATCAGGAGTGATGGAACTCCGCTGAGAGATTATGTCTATATTGACGATGCGGTTAATGCGTATCTTATTGCCGCAGAAAAAGCTGATAAAAAAGGAATAAAGGGTGAGGCGTTTAACTTCGGGTCAAATAATCCTGTGAAGGTATTGGATCTGGTAAAGAAAATTATTGCAGTTTCCGGAAACAAATCTTTGAAGCCTGTTGTAAAAGGTAAGGGTAAGAGCAAGGGGGAGATTAACAACCAATACCTATCAAGTGTCAAGGCAGGGAAACTCTTGGGATGGAAACCTGTTTACAGTCTGGAAGATGGGATCAGAGAAACTATTAACTGGTACAAAAGTTGAAAATACTAATAACAGGCGGAGCCGGTTTTATAGGCTGCAACGCTGCAAAACGCTTTATAGACGAAGGGTATGAGGTGTCGGTTCTTGACAATCTGTCAAGAAGAGGGTCTAAAAATAATCTTGAATGGCTTAGGCAGCAGGGAGAATTTGAATTTATAGACTGCGACATCAGGGATTATGCAAAGGTTAAAAAAATTTTCGCGGATAGAAATTGCATTGATGTTGTGCTTCATCTTGCCGCGCAGGTAGCTGTTACAACCTCTGTTTCAGATCCAAGAGAAGATTTTCTGATAAATGCGCTTGGCACATTCAATCTTCTGGAAGCAGTGAGAGAAAATAAGATTGATCCGATATTTATTTACGCCTCCACAAACAAGGTTTACGGAGGAATGACTGACATAAAAGTGATTGAAAAAAATGGCAGATATGAATATGAATCTTTGCCTGAGGGAATTCCTGAAAATAGGATATTGGATTTTTATTCTCCTTATGGCTGTTCAAAAGGCGCGGCCGATCAGTATGTTAGAGATTATTTCAGAATATACGGACTGAGAACTGTTGTTATGCGGCAGAGTTGTATTTACGGGTATAGGCAATTCGGCGTAGAGGATCAGGGCTGGGTTGCGTGGTTTACTATAGCTGCATCCATGAATAAACCGATCACGATTTATGGAGACGGAAAACAAGTTAGAGATATATTGTTTGTTGATGATTTGGTTGATGTATATGAAAAAGCCGTAGAGAATATAAAAACAAGTTCCGGGAAGATATATAACATAGGCGGCGGACCTGATAATAAAATGTCTTTACTGGAGCTTATTTCCTTTCTTGAGAGATTCTTGGATAAAAAAATCAAATATAGTTTTAGCGATTGGCGTCCCGGGGATCAGCCTGTATTTGTATCCAATATCGAGAAAGCAAAAGAAGCAACCAAGAATCTAAGGACAAGATTTGCTTGGACGATTTTGAACAAAGTTAATTCGCCAAAAATGGAGGATATTATGCGAGAAAAGTTGAAGATAAGAGGGATAGAACCTATAGGATCAATACATTATGATCCAGAAATTTCAAATTCAATCTTAGAAGGCATCCCTCTTAAGAAAGGAGAGGCAAAGG
>DAOVHI010000114.1 GCA_030671985.1 bacterium | reverse complement strand
TATTCTTGATTGACAGATACAAAGTGTGGATGGTCTGTCTTCGTAATTCAAATTGAAATCACATTCGGATTTTTTGGAAGCCTGTTCAAGGAGAGTATAAATACGCTGCATATCGGAAGAATTAACCAGTTCAGGGATTTCTTGCCTTTGTTTCTCTGTCCATTGGGAAATATCTGAAAAAGACTTGACGTCCTCAATAATTGCAATTGTTTTGTTTGTTTCGCCACTTTCTTTATTTAGAATATAAGGCTTTCCTCCTTCACCTGATGTCATAAGCACAAATGCTTTATTCAAAAGCACAGCAGCATTCTCATTATCAGGCACTGGAGCAGGTCTAATCTCTGCAATTGTCGTAGGCTCACCTTTTGCCTTTAACTCTGCGAGTTTGGCGCGAAGTTCTCTACCCCATACAATGTTCAGAACAGTATGAGTAATAAAAACAATTATTACTAATCCGACTATGACAATTCCTATCCATTTAAGTATTTTTTTAAATATTCTCATGACAATCCTCCATTTGCTGATAATCGTTCTATCTTATTTTAAATTTTTCTCAATAAAATTTTTCATTATATCTTTATACTCTTTATCCATTACTATGAAACCGTCATTATGTCCACCATGCATTTTATAGAATTGTTTAGGTAAAATGGCAGCTTCAAAAAGTTTCTCTCCATGATGAAACGGTATTATTTCATCGTCTTCTGAGTGTATTATAAGCTTTGGAATATTTACATTTTTTATTTTTTCAATACTGTCATATTTTATATGCACGCAATATTTAACAGGGAGGAACGGATAAAGTTCCTTACCAATATCAACTATGGATGTAAATGCGCTTTCTGAAATGAGTAAGCCTTTATTAATTTTTGATGCAAGGTCAATCGCTATTGAACCTCCCAAAGAACGGCCAAATATAACAATTTTATCTTCATCCAGCTTCTTTTCTGAGACAATCCATCTATACGCAGCCATTGCATCCAGATAGGTGCCTCTTTCTGTTGAAAATCCCTTGCTTTTGCCATAACCTCTGTAGTCAAATATGAGAACATTCAAGCCAAGGTCATGAAATATGTCTATACTGTCAAGACGATCGCTTATGTTCCCAGCATTCCCGTGACAAAAAAGAAGTGTCGCTCTTGCTCCATCACAGGGAACGTACCAACCATGCAGCTTAACATTATCATCCGTTTCAAAAAAAACATCTTCAAACTTCAAACCAATACTTTCAGGAGTTCCGCTAATTCCACGAGTGGCATAGTAAACATTCTTCCATTCAAAATACCTGAAATATAGATGCAAAAAACAAACAACAATTAGTGTCCCAATAATATATTTAATAACTTTCATCCACATCTAATACCCCTATTTATTTGATTTATTTTTAGGCTGTGTTTTCCAGCGATTGTGCAGCCAGAACCACTGATCAGGATATTGCCTGATATAAGATTCAATGACCTTAGAAAATTGAGCTGTGTATTTCTGTATATCGTTGTCTGAGTTTTCAGAGCTATGCGCGTATATAGGATTTCCAATAAGTATTTTGTGGTATTTCCCCTCTCTTACAATAAAAGCCGGAACAACCGGAGCTCCAGTTCTTAAAGCAAAAACGGCAACTCCTTTCGCAGTGGCTGCGGACCTTCCAAAGAAATCCGCAAACACCATATCTTTTCTTGTGTTTTGATCCATTAATATAGCAACCAGTTCATTTTTACTAAGCGCGCGAAGCACCTTTTTGACGGAACTATTCTTCTGAATAACTTTCATCCCAACAAGTCCTCTATATCTGTCAATAGTATGCCCTATTCTTCTATTATCTGAAAGTCTGCCAATTACATTTATTGGATATCCTCCCAAACCAAAAGCAGCGCCTAAAAGTTCCCAGTTCCCAAAGTGCGCGCCAAGCAAAATAGCTCCTTTTCCTTCTTTTAGAATTGAATCCATTTTACATAACTCAGATGTATCAACGATTCTTCTTATTCTGGTTCCATTCATTCTCGGAAGCTGCAAGAATTCCAGAAGTGTTTTTCCAAGATTCTTATATATCCCCCTTGCTATTCTGCTTAATTCAATATCGCTTTTTTGATTTCCAAAAGCAAACCTAAGATTTTCAAAAACTTGTTTTCTTCTGATTCTGAGTACGTAAAACGCAAAACATCCAAGAATATTTCCTAAAAAAAGCATTAAATTTCTAGGCAAATACCTTACGCATACAGCTACCGTTACTCCCAAAAAATACTGATGGGTATGTCTCATATTTTTTTACCCATTGATTTTTCATAGAGATGCTCAGTTTTGTGCGCCATCCTGCTTAAAGAAAAATTTTTAACAGTCTCTTTGGCAGCAAGCCCCATTTTTTCAATCAATTCCTCATTGCCGACTAGCGCCAATATCTTATCTGCGAGAGCATCCTTATCTCTAAAAGGAACAATAAACCCATTTTCTCCGTCAATGACAATCTCCTTGTTGCCGCCAACATCCGTTGCAACCACCGGCTTACCGCAAGCCATTGACTCTAAAACTACATTTGAAAAGCCCTCTCTAATAGACGAAAGAACTGAAATGTCAGAAAGATATAATACCTCTTTTATGTCGTCTCTTTTGCCTGTAAAGACGACGTTCTTTTTTATCCCTAATCTTTCTGAGAGTGATTCTAAGCTATCTTTCATTGGTCCATCTCCAACTATCAGAAACTTAAGATTTTTCATTCTTGGGATTATCTTTCTTGCAGCTCTCAACAGGTATTCATGTCCTTTTTGCGAATGAAGACGACCAATAGTTGCTATGACTTTATCGTCCTGTAATAAACCAAATTTAGACTTTTTCTCGGCTATTGCCTCCCGAGAAGGTATGTTCTTTTGCCAGAAATCCAAATCTACTCCATTATAAATAACTTCAAACTTATCAGCGGAAATATTGGCATTTTTTACATAAAAATTCTTAACCGCTTCTGAGACTGCGATAATCTTATCGGAACATACGGCGAGCCATCTGTCTAGGATTAACTGCCAGCTGCTTTTCCAACTATCCACATTATGCTCATTTGCAATTATAACAGACACGCCCGCTAATTTAGCTGCAAATCTTCCTGTAGTATTGGGCTTATGGCAATGAGTATGAACTATATCAATATTTTCTTTCTTCATGATCGAGCACAGCCTATAAATGCAAACAGGATCAAATTTGAATCTGCGCTGAACTATTCGGACTGAAATTCCGGATTGTTCAAGATGCTTTTGCAATTCTCCGGATTTGAAACTGCATACGATAATACTGTATCTCTCTTTGTCTAATTTCGGTAAAATAGATGTCATTCTCTTTTGAACACCACCTACTCCAAGATTTGAAATTATACGTAATAGTTTAATTTTCTTCATATATTCAAGCTATTATTATATCTTAAAGTATTATACCAAATGCCAACCCAAATAACAGCCTAAATTAGAAATGACCCGAAAGGATTTAGAACTTGACACATTAAATCAGGCCATGATAGACTGCCTGTGAATTTAAAATTTTTTTAAGTTTTTAGAAAATCAAATGCTGGAGGATAATATGGGCAAGTTGATGAAGATTGGTGTTATTCTGTTTTTCGTAGTATCTCTCTTATTTGCGGTTGCTACGATGGCTATAATAGGTCGAAATCAGGACCAAAAAACTCAAATTGCAAATCTCACTGGTGAGTTGGCAAGGGTGGAAAAAAACCTTGAAAATATGACTGCAAAGAAAGTGTCTCTGGAAAAACAATTAGCACAAACACGGGTAGAACGCGACGGATACAAGACAGCACTGGCATCGGAAAAGCGAAAAACTGCCGGCTTAACATCCGATCTTAAAAAAGAAGTTCAGGCAAAGAATAATTATAAATATCAGTTGTCCGAAGTAAATTCAGAAATCAGTTCTCTCAAATCTCAGAAAGAAGCTCTTAAGAAAAATTTAGAAAGCGAATCAGCTAAAAGGATGGCTGCAGATGTACGTATCGCCAGACTTCTTGGCAAGGAAATTCCAGGGGAAGGAGCGGATGGAGAAAAACAAGTAGATAAGAACGTTCCTATGTTCAACGAAAACATGGTAGGAAAAATCTTAAAAATTGATAGAAAAACAGGAATAATTGCCATAGACTTTGAAAGAGACGTAAGTAAACACACAGGCAAGAAACTTGTTGTTCTTCGCAGCAATGATCTTATAGACAAAATTAAAATCGAGAGAATATATAACACAATAATGGTTTCAAAAATAGATGTATTTGATGACATAAAGAAGATTAAAGATGGCGACACAGTTCAACTGTTGAATCGGGATCCAACAGAAGAGTAGCTAAAGGGAGAAAACAAAAATGATGAAAAATGATGAAATTAAACCGCCGCAGGAAGATAAAAACGTACAAAGCGAATCTAAACTGACGCAGAGTTCCAGCATAAATATTGCACCTCCTAAGCAAGAAAGCGCCAAAGTTCCTGATGCTCATCCTTCAGCCCGGCTCCAGCCCAATAATAATGTAATTAAACCTCC
>DAOVHI010000119.1 GCA_030671985.1 bacterium | reverse complement strand
AATTAGAAAAAAAATGTATTTCATTGAAGGTGTTGGGTTCATATCCTGTTGACACCACCGTGTAAATTTGTTAAAAAACCAATGTTTCTATAAAGGGGAAAAACATACGTGTATGAAGCAAGAACGTATCAGCAATTAGTAAGGGAGGATGACTTAGTAATAACAAGAGTAGTTGCTAAGGAAACAGAACTCTTTATTAAAGCATGTGTGGATTTGGAAGAAGAAGCTTTAACTTCTTTATCGAAATATCGTGAAAAGATAGAAGATTATATAAAATGGGATCCTTTATTTGAGACAGCGTTGTCTTCATATTCTCTAAATGATGACGCTCCTGAGATAGTAAAAGAAATGGCCATGCATGCAGGCAAGGTTAATGTTGGACCTATGGCGTCAGTTGCCGGGGCAATCGCAGAATATGTAGGAAAGGATCTTGCGGAATTTAGTGACGAGCTTATCATCGAAAATGGCGGCGATGTGTATATGAATAGCAAAAAAACGAGAAGCATTTGCATTTTTGCCGGAGAGTCCATTTTTAGTGAAGACATAAAAATTAAAATAGAATCTCAACACATGCCAATAGGTGTCTGCACATCAAGCGGCTTAGTAGGACATTCCATGAGTTTTGGAACTGCGGATGCAGTTACTGTTCTATCTAAGTCAGCTGTCTTTGCGGATGCTGCAGCTACAGCAATAGCAAATATGGTAGAGACAGAGGAAGATATTGAAAACACCTTGAGTTTTTCAAAAAAAATTCACAATCTTAAGGGAGTTATAATTATAAAAAATAACACTCTAGGTGCATGGGGAGATTTTTATATTGAAAGGGGGGAAGAAGTAGAGTGCCAAAAATCAGGGTACGAAAAGATGAACCAATTGATAAAGCGCTAAGACGGCTAAAAAGGAAGATGGATAAGGAGGGGATAATAAGACAGATAAGACAACTTGAGCATTTCGAGAAACCATCTCAAAAGAAGCGCAGAAAAATGCTCAAAGCCAAGAAAGATGCTTTCAACAGAAATAGAAATAAGGATAAGTAATGGGGCTATTTTTTCTTGTTATCACTATAGCGTTGATCTTCTTAATATGGGAGATTGCTTCAGTTGCTCTTTCAATCACGGGGCTGGCGCATGACAAAGCTCGTTTTCAAGCTCTTTCTGCATTAACGGGAACAGGCTTTACCACAAGAGATTCGGAACTTATAATTAGTCATCGTCAGCGTCGAGCAATTGTAATGGCATTAATGATACTTGGGAATGTTGGCGTTATATTGATTCTTTCAAATGTTATTGTTTCTGAGACTACAGTACATCTATTTGTGAAGCTTGGCATTCTTTTTGCGTTGCTTTTTATTTTATATAAGATTGCCTCTCATAAAGGATTAATGCGTAAGTTAAAGGGAAAGATAGAAGATAGATTACTTAAAAGTTCCGTGTTTGAGAAAAAAGCAATAGAAGAAATCCTTAACTTGGCTCAGGGATATGGTGTCGTGGAATTAAATCTGAAAGAAAATTTTCCTTATATCGGGCATACACTTGCAGAATCGCCTTTAAGGGAAAGGGATATATTAGTTTTAGCCATAGATAGGGACGGAACAACTATTCCCGCGCCAAAAGGTCAGAGAAAAATGCAGATAGGGGATACTTTGATCTGTTATGGTAAATTGGCTAGCGTAAAAGAATTACTTAGCCGGCAAAAGTTGAAAAAAGGGGAAAAAATTGGATAGGTTGGATTTAATAAAGGATCTGTCAGTTACTAATAATGCGAAGATGGTTATGCTGGTTCTTGACGGACTTGGAGGTCTAAGCTTGAAAGCAGGAGAAAAGACAGAGTTGGAAACGGCAAATACTCCTAATCTTGATTTGCTTGCAGAATCAGCTGTTTTGGGAATGACTGACCCCATAATGGCTGGAATAACCGCAGGAAGCGGGCCTGCGCATCTGGCACTTTTTGGATATGACCCGATCAAATATGCAATAGGCAGAGGAGCTCTTGGGGCTGCAGGAATAGGATTTGATATGCAGAAAGATGACTTGGCAGCCAGAATTAATTTCGCTACAGCTGATAATGATGGATTAATAACAGATCGCAGGGCTGGCCGTATTACAACGGATGAAAGCTCTCCGTTATGCGAGCTTTTATCCGAAATAAAAATCGACAATATTAAGATATTTGTAAAGCCGGTAAAAGAGCATCGCGCGGTAGTAATATTCAGAGGACATTGTTTGTCGGATAAACTCTCAGATTCCGATCCTCAAGAAACAGGCGTGGAGTCTAAAGAGGTAGCTGCGTTAGATGAGTGTGCTAAAACCACAGCTGTTTTGATGAACGAATTTATTCATAAAGCGCAAAATATCTTGGTTGATAAACATCCTGCAAATACAATATTATTAAGAGGCTTTGCAAAGAAACCCGGATTGCCGCAGATGAAAGATGTGTGCAAATTGAACTCCGCAGCTATTGCAGGTTATCCTATGTATAAAGGGCTGGCTCGTTTTGTTGGTATGGAGATACTTCCGACAGGGATCAGTATCTCTGAAGAATTCGAAACTTTGAAAACTAATTTTAATCGGTTCGATTTTTTCTTTATTCACATAAAGGCAACCGACAGTTCCGGTGAAGACGGTGATTTTAATAGGAAGGTAAAGGTTATTGAAGAGGTTGATAAAAATTTAGGGCTTATTACTGATCTTAAGCCTGATGTTCTGGTTGTAACGGGAGATCATTCTACTCCTGCTTTTTTGAAGTCTCACAGCTGGCATCCTGTTCCCTTTTTGTTGCATTCAAAATACTGCAGACCTGACGATGTGAAGCATTTTGAAGAAACAAGCTGCTCAAGAGGCGGTTTAGGCAGATTTCCTGCTCTTGACATAATGCCTTTAATGATGGCGAATTCATTAAAATTAACAAAATATGGAGCATAAGAATATGGAGCATAAGAATATGAAAGTTTTAATTACAGGAGTTACCGGTTTTGTGGGCAGTCACCTTGCTGATTATGCATTAACAATGAAGAATGTTGAGATATATGGAACTATAAGATGGCGCAGTAAAACAGAGAACATTGAGCATATAAAGGACAAACTTCATCTAGTTCAGTGTAATCTTAACGATGCATCTTCTGTGAATGATTTGATCGCAGACATAAAGCCTGACAAAATATTCCATCTGGCTGCGCAAAGCTTTGTCCCAACTTCATGGAACAGTCCTGCCGAAACTCTAACTTCAAATATTATTGGAGAATTAAACATATTTGAAGCTATTAGAAGGGCAAAGATCAATCCGTGGATGCAGATTGCGGGTTCTTCGGAAGAATATGGTATGGTTTATCCAGAGGAGACTCCTATTAAAGAGACAAATCCACTAAGACCTTTAAGTCCTTACGGAGTGAGCAAGGTTGGACAGGATCTGCTAGCTTATCAGTATTATATGAGTTACAAACTTAACGTTGTAAGAACAAGGGCTTTTAATCATACGGGACCTAGAAGAGGAGACGTATTTGTTTGTTCCGAGTTTGCAAAGCGAATAGCAGAAATAGAAAAAGGGAAAAAGAAACCAGTAATCCTTGTTGGAAATCTTGATGCTCAACGGGATTTTACAGACGTCCGCGATATAGTAAAAGCTTACTGGTTAGGGTTGAAAAAATGCGAGCCGGGGGAAGTTTATAATATCTGTACAGGCAAAGCATACAAGATTAGCGAGGTACTTGATATACTAATTGGTTTATCAAAGGTAAAAGTAGAGGTAGGAAAGGATCCCGCAAAAATGAGACCTTCAGATGTTCCCTATCTTGGCGGAGACAACACCAAGTTTAGGGATGCAACAGGATGGAAGCCGAAGATTGCTTTTGAGAAGACCATGAATGACCTATTGAATTACTGGCGGGACAGGGTTTGATAATTCATCTTTTAATATGATTACTCAGGTCTGCCAGTTCTGACATTGATAGGCTTTCCGCACGAATACTCGGGGATAGATTAAGACGCTTAAAGACCTTCTCCATTTCTTCTCTGTTAATTCCTAAGTTGGCATATCTCGATATGGCGTTTATGAGCATTTTTCTTCTGTACATGAATCCTGCCTGAATGATATCAAAAAACAGTTTTTCGTTTTTTAATTTAACCGGCGGTTTCTCTAGAAAAGTAAATTTTACCAGAGCGGAATCCACATCCGGCTGAGGATAAAAAGCTGTCTTTTTT
>DAOVHI010000129.1 GCA_030671985.1 bacterium | reverse complement strand
TCCCCATATCGAAGAACAAATGACGCTGTCGGCAGGATCCCCTTTCCGCTTGTAACGATACAATCTGTAATTTGAACTATATTTCCTTCTCCTATTTCAAGCACATCGGCAATTATAAAAGGCAGATCTTCTATTGTGATTGATTCCTTTTTATCACCAAGCTGGATTATCTCCTGCAAAACTTTTTTCTTATTTTCTTCAGTAAGCTCTATTCCCAATTCGGTCAAATTTTGATCTAACGAAGCTTTCCCGCTAAGTTTACCAAGAGCGTATGTCCTTTTCCTCCCAAATCTTTCGGGTAAGAGCGGATTTGCGTATAAATTTGCCTTCTTATCTCCGTCAGCATGAATTCCGCTGGTTTGCGTAAAAACGTCCTGACCGACAATCGGTGTATTTGCAGCAACTCTCTTACCTGAAAAAGTCTCTACTAATTTACTGGCAGAAATAATTTTCTCCTCGACAACATGTGTCTTATATTCCGTATTATCATGAATATTCGCTGCAATTTCACCTAAAGAAGCATTGCCGGTACGTTCGCCCAAACAGTTAACAGTAACATGAACTGCCCTAACCCCTGCCTCAATTGCATATAAACTATTTGCAGTGGCAAGACCATAATCATTATGTGCATGGAAGTCAAAGTCCATATCGGGAAATAAATCTACCATATCCTTAACATAAGTGTGTGTTGTATGAGGCGTAAGAATCCCAAGAGTATCAGGCAGCATTATTCTGTTGACCTTCATATCGCATAACGCTCTTGTGATTTCCATAACATAATCCTTGGAATCCCTATAACCATTGGACCAGTCTTCCAAGTAAATATTGACAGTAAGTCCTTTCTCTTTTGCATAATCTATTGTTTCCCTTATTTCGCTGATATGTGTTTTTATATCCTTGCGTAATTGAAATTTTAGGTGTTTTTCCGAGCCTTTAGTTAATAGATTAATCACCTTAGCGCCTGTTGAGACTATCCAATCAACAGATTTCGTATGGTCAACAAATCCCAACACTTCAACCTTGTTTAGAAAACCTCTCAATTTTGCCCACTGTATGATACTTGTAACAGATTCCTTTTCCCCCTTAGACACTCTGGCAGATGTAACTTCTATTCTATCTATACCTACTTCATTAAGTAACATTTTGACAATATTCAATTTCTCACTACGAGAAAAAGAGACACCTTGAGTTTGCTCTCCGTCTCTTAACGTTACATCAAGTATTTCAATAATCTTTTTTGTGCTTTTCATATCAAAATTCTCCCAATCTATTAAATAATCTTTCAACATCCACATACTCTTCTACAAGACTTTTGGCAGTTTTTATTTTTTCCATATCTGTCTCAACTATCTTAACTACAAGATCATGTATTAATGATGCAACCCCATAAGTATCTATATCCACAGCCAGAACAGGTATCGTAGTCTTTTGAATGAGATTCATTACAGACGGATGAATCTGCATCTTACCTGTTAATATAATCCCAGATATACCGTGTTTCCTATCTGTTCCAATAGCCGAAGAACTCATTGCGGCAAGCACAATATCCTCTCTATCTGCAGGAGTAATTAACAGCACTCTCTCTCCAAAAAAGCCCAGCGCGTTATGCGGGGTCATTGCTCCTACTACAATCTTTTCAATCTGATTATCAAGAGATTCTCTTCCGTTTATAAGCTTTGAAGGAAGGCTTTCCATAACTTGTTTTATATTCGGCCATGTAAGACGTTTTGTGTATGGGATAGCCCCAAACAACTCAATCCCCTTCTTTGCCAAACCTCTTTCTATGTAATCTTTGATTTTATCCATTTTCTTAGGTATGACTTTATTAATTACGACACCTACTAATTCTACCCCCTCTTTTTCGAACAAGGCTTTATTTAAAACAATTTCGTCTATCGGACGGCCGATCCCGCCAACTGTTATTATCAGCACCTTTGCGCCCAGCAATTTTGCAACGGAGCCATTTCCAAGATCAAAAACAGACCCAACACCGGCATGACCCGTTCCTTCAATCACTACCAGATCCTTGCCTTTTGAAACTTCCTTATAAGATTCTCCAATGATGTTAGCCAAAACTTGTTTCTTTCCATGATCTATATACTCTTCCGTAAAACCCCTTTCAACAGCTATTGGGCTTATATGCTGCAATTCACTGTCGCAGTTACAACAGCTTTTTATCAGCACAGCGTCCTCATCCACTTTATATCCTTCAATCTCTATATATCGCTGACCGACAGGTTTCATAAATCCGATATTCTTGGCATATTGTTTAAACGCCTGTATAAGACCGAGACTTACTAATGTTTTTCCGTCATTTTGCCTTGTAGCCGCAATAAATAATTTCTTTTCTTTAGACATAATATTCTATAGATACTTTCCGGTTATAATTCTTAGTTTATCCTTTGCTTGTTGAGAAATAATACTTCTGTCTGTTATGATCGCGTTAGCCAGAGCGTTAGCGCACTCGCATTTTCTCTCAGAGGGAATTTCCTTAACAACTTCTTTTATGATCTTTTTTGCATTCTCTGAATTTTTATTAAGATTTGCAATTATAGTATCAATACTTACTATTTCTTCTGTCTCATGCCAGCAATCGTAATCGGTAACCATTGCCATTGCCCCATAACAAATCTCTGCCTCTCTCGCCAGTTTTGCTTCCAGCAAATTCGTCATACCAATAACATCAAAACCCATTTTTCTATAAAAAAACGATTCCGCTTTCGTAGAAAATGCAGGTCCTTCCATATTCAGATATGTTCCTCCTTTATGAACCGTTAGTCCAATCCCTTTTCCTATCTCGTATAACATCCTGCTCAAATCAAGACAAACAGGATTAGCAAAACTAACATGCGCAACTATGCCGTCTCCAAAAAAGGTACATCTCCTACCCTGATTGGTACGATCAAAGAACTGGTCGGGAATAACAATATCCAGAGGATGAATATCGGCCTTAAGACTGCCAACAGCGCCAACAGAAATAATCCATTCCACACCGAGCTTTTTCATGCCATAGATATTGGCGCAATAGTTTATTTCGGAGGGTGAGAGTTTATGTCCTCTTCCATGTCTTGGAAGAAACACTACTTCTTTCCCTGAAAGAGTGCCGGTAATATATTTATCCGAAGGTTTCCCGAACGGAGTATTTACCTCAATCTCTTCTACATTTTCAAGCCCTTCCATATCATAGAGCCCGCTACCGCCAATAATACCTATCTTTGCCATAGAATGCACCCTTTTTGTCATCGGCTTGTATTATGTCATACGTGGAATGAGCAATCAAGGGTATTCAGGATTATTCTATTCTGTCAGCCCACCCAGACAGCTGAAGCAGTCTGTTGTTCTCTCAACTGTCGATTGTCCTCTCCCCCGCAACCGCCTGCTTTAGCTGGCGGTTATGAGCAGAGCTTGCAATCTCTTCTGTCATTCTTGAAGATTTTTAGCAGGAATCCATGTAGGGGACTGGCATGCCTGTCCCTTTGTTTTGTTGCATCTTTTTCTGAATTGATTTGTGAATCCAGATAAGTTAAGGATTTGAGTGGCTTTTTTTTACATCTAATCCACGCCCCTGTGTGAG
>DAOVHI010000105.1 GCA_030671985.1 bacterium | reverse complement strand
TTTTTAGTTGATTATTCTTGTCCTCTGATTTTATCAGTTCATTGATGCGATCAGAGATTGAATGATCAATTTTTTCTTGCGCCTCGTAATAATGTGTTAAGTCGAAATCCTTATTGAGTCGCCCGGAAAATTTATCTTCACCAGTAATATCAAATACATCAATTAAGCCAGAATGGTGAGAAAAAACACACAAGGATACTATTTCTGACACCAATTTATTGATTTTAACCGCATCTTTTGACGCTTTGTTGATCCATTGCGCGCCAGCAGTGGAATGATCAATTTTGCCTTTTAATCTTTTTACATCTACATACTGTTTATCACCCGGAGAAAGCAATCCAACGGCAGATTTTATGTAACATTGATATTCAAAACTGTATTTTCCAGCATCATGGAGCAATCCCATCAACTCTCCAAGTGAATTCAAATTAATCTTATTCGCAAATTCTTTGCAAAATTGACTAGTTTCAAATAAGTGCGTTTTTATATTGTGCTTTTTAAAGTCTTTGTTCCTGTAATGCGCAATATATTTATCCTCCAAACTATGCGCATAAAACTCTTTGGGCATAATAATAAACACTCCCGTATTTTTTTGCTTCGCCTTTATCATCACCCTACCCCAAATTATTTAAAACTTCAATAATTTTAATTTCACATCCCCCTAAATCCCCCTTTGAAGGGGGAATAGTTTTGCTGTGGGCGAAACTAAGGGGATGTTTTTCTGACATAAAAAAAGCTATTCAGGCTTGACAAGTTCTACAACTATGCTGCCGAATGTTATCTTCATCTGCACCTTGACAGGAATTTTTCTCTCATCATCTGTAAGCCAGACTTTTATTTTGCGGCCTTCTACCTCAAGCACTCCTTCAAGACTCAGCCCTTCAAGAACAGGTTCTATAAGTATTGTTTTATAGGTGTTTTTTCCTATCTTAATTGTCTCTTTTTTCAGAACTATCACTCTTAATCTGTGGTTTTTCCTGTTATCATAAGCATTAAGACTTAACGTCTGTCCCACAACCAGTTTCTGCGCTCTTATGTAGTATAAACATGCAAAAGGATCCTTTACTTCGGGAAGTATCTCTATGGTTTTTTCATTTACATATGCCTCATGTTTTTCCTGATCAAAACGAGTTGTTTCCTTCTTCTTATAGAATCCCTCCTTAAAATCTTTAACGCATTTCAAAGAGTATTGTTTTTCCATATCTATATAAGACTCCATGCGGTCTCTTATTTTACATATGACGGAAAGCATTCCTGTCGAATCTCCCCTCGCTTTAATACGAACAACTTCTGTGCCGTCTTCGGCGGTTATTACTGATGATTCAATAGAACCATACCCTGCGGTTATGCCAAGCCAGCTGATTTTATATTCAAACTTCTCCGCTTCGGCAAAAACTACCTGAGCATCAGCAATTACAGAATACGCAAGGATTAGCATAGATAAGAAAATAATACACAGAAATTTAAGACAAGAAACTTTTATACACATCTTCTATCCTATTCATCATATGCTTAATGTCAAACTTCTCTCTTACAACCTTGAGTCCTTCGCTTCCCATATCTTCTCTCTTTTTTTTATCATTTATCAGTTCCAATAAACCATCTGCAAGCTCTTCCGGACTGCCAGGCGAAACAAGTATGCCGCTTTTGCCGTCTATCACAATCTCGGGAACTCCTCCTACATCGGATGCAACGACAGGTTTTCCAAGCGCCATTGCTTCAATTGCCGATCTTCCAAAGGATTCCTTTAAAGTTGGAAATGCAAGTATATCTATTGATGACATTACATTTGCAATATCGTCACGATAACCGGTAAAAATAACATTTTTACCTAAATTCAACTTGCTTATCAATGGTTCACAGAGCCCTTGATCTCTTTCCCTGCGAACTTCTCCAATAATAAGAAACTTAACACTCTTATTTTTCTTCAAAATAATTGATGCCGCCTTTAAGAAAACATCATGTCCCTTAAGTCTGCTTATCTGCCCGACAATACCAATAACTATGTCATCTCCGGAAATATTCAGTTCTCCTCTAATATCTCCACTAGATTTAAAATTATTCAGGTCAACACTATTATTAATGACTACCAACTTTTCACTTTTATTCTTTATGTCCTCAAAAGCTCTTGCCGCTGCATTTGAAACGGCAATTAATCTATCAGCATGCTTTAATAAATATTTACCTACTTTATCAGGCTGAATAATATCTCTTATATGCGAGACCACAGGTATCTTCCCAAACCTGCATGCCAGAATTCCGTATGGAGCATCGCTGTGAGAGTTGCTGTGCACAAGAGAGATTCTCTCCTTTTTTATTAATTTGGCAAGACGCATAACCGTAGAAGGAATCCATGGAAAATATTTCCCTTTTCTCCACAATCTCATTTTTACAATCCTATATGGAACTTTTATTTCGTCCAGTTTTTCTGTCAAAGGACCACTGGACGAACATACAACAATCGGAGAAAAAGTTTTTCTATCAAGATGAGTCAATATATCAAGAAGACTTTTTCTTGCGCCCCACAAATTAACACTACTGCTTAGATAGAGCATTTTATGCAACATCAGGTATGTACTTCCTTATTAAACCCTCAAAAAGATCTTCTGTTCTTTTAATGAATACAGGCGCGTCAAATTGTTTTAAAACTAATTCTCTTCCTGCGGCTCCCATTCTTTTAGCCTTATCCTTATTCGTCAATAAGTCAATTACTGCTTTAGCGATAGTCTTTTCATCTTTGGAAGGAACAAGTATGCCCGTTTTGTCGTTAATTACGACTTCAGGTGTCCCGCCTACATTCGTTGCCACTACAGCAACTCCACAGGCCTGCGCCTCAATAATAGATCGCGGCAAACCTTCGTAATAAGACGGCAGAACAAAGATATCTAGAATATGCAGAATTTCGGAAACATCCCGCCTTTGCCCCGCAAAAATTATTTTATCCGCAATACCCAGATCCTTAGCCAATGTCTTAAGCTCATGAGACATATATCCGTCTCCCACAATTAAAAATTTTAATTTTTCGGGGAATTTCTTGAGTATTAAAGCAGCCGCCTTAACGAGATAAGGATACCCTTTAAGCTCAACAAGCCTTCCTACAGTGCCAACAACGCAACAGTCTTCATCAATTCCAAATTCTTTTTTCTTCTCCTGCTTGTTAACGATCTTGTTTAATTTTGACAGATCCGACGCATTATGAATTAAGCTTATTCTATCATCCCCTAAATTCAACTCTTTCTGAGTGTGACGTTTGACTTCTTTCGACAAGGCGATTATCTTTTTCGAAACATGTTTCAATAAAAAATTATACTGATATATTGACGTTCCTCTCTTTTGCTCCCCAAACCTGTTTGTATTCATCAGTGTATGGATTGTGGTAACAACGACCGGAACTCTCCCCAGCCATCCAGCGACACAGCCTCTTCTGTCTGCAAGCATGTTATGAGTATGAATGATATGTATCTTATATCTTTTTATTATGCCTAAAAGCTTAAATGTAGAACCCGGATTATCTCTAAGCTCTACAGGAACCACTTCAAACCCCTGCTCTCTGTAATGCGAAACTATTGAGCCCGGACGCGTTACTACAACAACTCTGTATCTGTCTTTATTCAATCCGGCGCAAAGAATTCTCGTATGTTCCTGCGCTCCGCCTATTGCATCTTTGGAGCTTATTATTTGAAGAATGTTTATACGTGATTTCAAGTTGTCTCTTTATATTTTTCGTAAAGGACAATTTCTCTGAGCGGTTTTCGATTGAGGTGCTTACCCGGCTTGAATTCTTTTTCTGATGGATACCCTAAAGGAGTTAATCCTACAACTCTAACATTGGAAGAAATATTTAATATTGCCTTTACTTGCTGTTCGTCAAAAGCCCCGATCCAGCAGGTGCCCAGCCCTTCCTCTGCCGCCTGAAGCATAAGATGATCAAAAACAATACTAATATCAATCTCTTCGCTTGTATGAGTTCCGCCGATATTCTGATAACTCTCCTCTGGAAACGCACAGCCGACTATCACTATTGGCGCTTCTGCTATGAACCTTTGATTTTTTGAAACTTCAACCAGTTTTGACTTGGTTCGCTTGTCAGTTACAAGAACAAGTTTAAACGGCTGTTTATTTGCGGCAGTAGGAGCTAATCTTGCGGCTTCCAAAACACGCCCAAGAACCTGCTCAGGAATTGTCTTATCCAGATACCCTCGTGCGCTGCGTCTCTTTCTGATCGCTTTCAATATATCCATAACCGTCTAGGGCTTTTTAGCAGGTTCGGGTATTTCCTCAATTGACAACAGTTCTACTTCAAAGATAAGCGTAGTACTCGGACCAATTAGTTGACCGGCAGCTCGTTCGCCATATGCAATATCAGACGGAATAAAAAGCTGATACTTACTGCCCACATTCATGAGCTGAAGCGCTTCAGTCCAGCCGGGAATAACCCTATTCACTGGAAATGTAACAGGTTCCCCTCTCTTGTATGAACTGTCAAATTCTGTGCCGTCAATCAGTGTACCTTTGTAGTGAACTTTAACCGTATCAGTTGCCACAGGCTTCTTCCCTTCGCCATTGCACAATATTATATACTGCAAACCGCTCTCAGTTATAACAACGTCCTTCTTTTTCTTATTCTCTGCCAGAAATGCTTCCCCTTGCTTTTTGTTTTCTTTACCTAGTATTTCCATTTTCTTCTTTTGTTCCTCCATAATCTTCATTTGCTTTTTCTGCATCTTCTGAGAGAAAGCCGTTAATTCTTTCTTTATCTCTTCCTGTGTAAGCAGAAGTTTTTTATTATTAAAACTATCTTCCACACCCTGAACCGCAGCAGAGAAATCAATATCCTCTCCTATCTCTTTCAAGCTTGTTCCGAGCTGCAAACCAATAGCGT
>DAOVHI010000122.1 GCA_030671985.1 bacterium | reverse complement strand
GCATCTGCCAGTGCCTTTGAATTTCTGGGCTGAACAAGAATACCTGTTTCTTTGTCCGTGACAACTTCCTGTATTCCGCCGGCAGTTGTCGCAACTATCGGCAGTTTCATCAGCATTGCATCCATAAGAGAAGTGCATAATCCCTCAAGATGAGAAGGAAGAACAAAAAGATCCATTATTGACAATAATTCCCCAATATCTTTTCGAAACCCGGGAAAGATCACATTTTTTGTAATATCCAGCTTCTTAACCTGTTTCTTCAGGGCTGCTTCCAGTTCTCCTTCTCCAATAATGAGAAAAAGCGCGTTTGGAAATATTTTCAACACATCAGGAACGGCATCAAACAAATACTTATGTCCCTTGTGATCAGTAAGATGCGCAACTGTCCCAACAATTGGTGTATGTTTTGATAAATTAAACTCTTCGTATAAGTAGCGAGTATCACTGATGCTGTCGAACTTTCCTATATCAATTCCGCTGTAAACAACACTTGTTTTTTTCTGAGGAACACCTGCCTCTATTAATATGTTTTTAATAGCATTGGATATTGCAATTATCTTATTCGCTAGATAATTATACTTTATATTTGAGAAAATATTATTCCCAACCTTGAAATCCACTCTTCGCGTAACGACAAAGGGAATCTTTTTTATCTTTGCAGCAATGGCTCCGATCGTATGCGCATGAGAGCTATGAGCGTGAACAATATCTATGCGTTCGTCGGTTATTATTCTACAGATACTTCTTACGGCTTTAAAATCCAATTCTCCCCGCATTACTACAGGACATACTCTGAAATTATTGCTAATAGCTCTTCTTATCAGCACGCTATTTGGCTGAGCGGATACGATATTATTGTGATTCTTGCTCCTCAGGCCGTCCATCAGATACATCATCTGGACTTCTCCGCCCCTCCAGCCGCACTCTGTATTTATATGAAGAATATTCAAAGTTTATCCAACCCCCTCAATCCCCCTTGACAGGGGGAAGAGTTTTACTAACCCACTTCATCAATCCGCCGGCAGATATCAACTCCTGAATAAACTGCGGAAATGGAGTTGATTTGTAGGACTTGTTCTTTGTAAGATTGAGTATAGTGCCTGCCGATAAGTCAACTTCCAAGATATCTCCTTTATCTGCATCCTTAACCGCTTCCTTGCATTCAAGAATCGGCAGTCCGATATTTATTGAGTTGCGATAGAATATCCTTGCGAACGAATTTGCTATGATACAGGAAACTCCCGCCTCTTTTATGGATATTGGCGCATGTTCTCTTGACGAACCACAACCAAAATTCTCTTGAGCAACAATGATATCGTCTTTCTCAATTTCCTTCGCAAAAGAAGCGTCTATATCCTCCATACAGTGTTCCGCCAGTTCTTTTGGATCAGAAGTATTAAGATATCTTGCAGGAATAATCTCATCTGTATTTACATTGTCTTTGTATTTCCAAGTCTTTCCTTTAAATTTCATTTTATTTTTATCTCCTCAGGATCTGTTATTCTTCCTTTAATTGCCGATGCTGCTGCAACAGCGGGACTTGCAAGATATACCTCGCTCTTGACATGTCCCATTCTTCCAACAAAATTACGGTTAGTTGTGCTTACGCATCTTTCTCCCTCTGCAAGCACACCCATATGTCCGCCAAGACAGGGTCCGCATGTCGGAGTGCTTATAATCCCGCCGCTTTCCAGAAATATATCAAACAAACCTTTTTTCATAGCATCAGCGTATATCTTTTGAGTTGCGGGAAGAATTATAAGTCTTACATATTGATGTATCTTGTGTCCCTTTAATACTTCTGCCGCAATTTCTAAGTCTCGCAGTCTTCCATTTGTACACGAACCTATAACCACCTGATCTATCTGTATATTATCAACATCGCTTGCAGGTTTTGTGTTTGACGGCAGATGAGGCAGCGATACCTGCGGCTTAATTTTCGACATATCATATTCTCTGATATCCGCATATTTCGCGTCTAAATCGCTTTTGTATATTTTATAATCCCTTTTTGCAATATTTTTAACATAATCCAGTGTTTTCTTATCCGGTTCAATGATGCCATTCTTTCCACCTGCTTCTATCGCCATATTACATATTGTAAATCTATCATGCATCTCTAATCCGGAGATAACGTCTCCGCAGAACTCCATGGATTTATAAAGCGCTCCGTCCACACCTATATCTCCTATTGTGTAAAGGATAAGATCCTTACCGCAAACCCATTTATTAAGCGTGCCATTGTAGACAAATTTTATGGTTTCAGGGATTTTAAACCATGCTTTACCTCTTATCATTGCTGCTGCAAGGTCAGTGCTTCCAACGCCTGTGGAAAATGCGCCTAAAGCTCCGTAAGTACATGTATGTGAATCTGCGCCAATGATACAATCTCCGGGAAGAACAAGTCCCTTTTCAGGAAGCAGTGCATGTTCTACTCCCATTTCTCCTATCTTAAAATAATATTTAATGTTCTTCTTCCTTGAAAAATCCCTAAGTATTTTACACTGCTCTGCTGATTTGACGTCCTTGTTCGGAGTAAAATGATCAGGGACAAGAGCAACTCTCTCTTTATCAAAAACGTCCAGTTCCCTGCCCTTTTCTTTTTCTACAGACTCAAACTCAGAGATTGCAATCGGGGCGGTAATATCATTGCCCAGAATGAAATCAAGGTCCGCCTCAATAAGTTCACCGGGAAAAACCTGAGACATTGCCTCTTGTTTCTTCCCTGCATGCGCAGCTAATATTTTCTCTGTTATAGTCATTCCCATTTAAAATTCCTCCCTTAAATTAAATATTTCATTAATCCCAATGCCAGACTGAAGTATATGAGCATACCGGTAATGTCATTCGCAGTTGTTACAAAGGGTCCGGTAGCAATAGCAGGGTCAATGTTAAACTTATTAAATACAAGCGGTATAACTACTCCTATTGCCGCAGCCACAACAATGGCCATAAACATTGAAACAAAAAGAACAAGTCCTAAAGCAAGCTGTCTCTGCCATAACACTCCGACTATTCCTACAACGGTGCCGCAGGCAAGACCCATAATCGCACCTATCCTTACCTCCCTAAAAAGCATCTTCCACACCTTTTTGGTATCTATCATGCCGGTTGCCAACCCTCTTACCACAATTGTGGACGATTGAATTCCAATGTTCCCTCCCATAGCGGCAATTATTGGCATAAAAAAAGCCAGAGCTATAACCTGTTCCAGAACAAATTTAAATCTACTTACAACGAGTACACACATTAGTCCTCCCAGAAGAGTCGTAATGAGCCATGGAAGACGTATCTTAGCAACGCTGAAAGAAGACTTTGTCAAAAGCTCGTCCTCTGTCGTTCCAACAGACTTATATGCATCTTCAGTAGCTTCTTCTCTTATTACGTCAATAATATCATCAACGGTTATTATTCCCAGAAGCCTGTTTGAAGCATCAGTAACGGGAATAGCCAGAAGGTCGTACTTTGCAACTAGATTGGCTACATATTCCTGATCACTGTCAGGCTTTACACTAATAATGTCCGAAATCATAGCAGTTTTTAATTTTTTATCAAGATCTGTCTTAATCAATTCTTTTAAAGTAATTACTCCGCGAAGATGGTCTTTTTTATCTGTTGTGTATATATAATAACTGGCTTCAGCATCTGTGTTTTTTCGCAGATGTTCCAATGCACCGGCAGCTGTGATATCCTCATGGAAAGACACAAATTCGGTTGTCATTATTCCGCCGGCAGTGTCTTTATCATATTGAATTAGCTCCTCTACTTCTTCTGCCTCTTCTTCTGTCATTTCTGCAAGAACTTTTAGATGATCTTCTTCAGGGAGATATTGAAGAATGTCAGCGGCATCGTCAGGAGGCATTGTATCAAGCATTTTTGAAAGTCTCATTGGACTCATGGCTTGAACAAGTTCTTTTGCCAACACAGGATCTATTTCATTCAAGACTTCAGCAGTAATCTCCGGCTTGAGCATATTTAGTATTGCCTGCCCCTCTTCAGCTTCTAAGTGACTGATAACATCAGCCACATCAGCAGTATGAAGCTTACTTAAAAACCTCTGAAGTTTGAGCGGAGCATTGCTGCTAAGATAATCCTGAACAATGTTTATAAATCTCTCTATTTTCTTTTCCATAAAACTAATTG
>DAOVHI010000033.1 GCA_030671985.1 bacterium | reverse complement strand
CTACTAGAGAAATACCTTTTTCGCCGTTGTTTCTGATCTTTATTTTCTGGTCTTTTTCGGCAAGCTTTACGGAAGCAACCTGATGTAGATTGACTCTATTCTGCACGAAATTACTTCTTAGAATCACATTCTTTACTTCCATAGGATCCGTGAACTTGCTCAATATTCTTATGTTTTTCGATCCCTTATGTGACTCCAAAATACCGGAAGTAGATCTGATATTTCTCTTGTATATAGATGTTGCCAGCTCAGGAAGCGAGAAATAGGTTTCGTTCAATGCGTCTGGATCCACTTCTATGTGAATCTCCCTGTCAAAATAACCGATTTTATCAACTTCTGACACAGGGGATATTCTTTCAAGAGCTAACTCAAGTTTTCTTGCATTATTCCTTAAAGTTTCGTGATTTGCATCAGACAACGCTATTTCTATAATCGGAACATCATCGGTTTTAATTTCCTGTACTAAAGGTGAATTTTCCACTTCGGGAGGGAGATCATTAACCGTATCCACTGCCTCCCTTATATCCTGAATGGTCTCTGCCATCTCTTTTTTAGAATAAGATTCATCCAATTGGATAAAGATTGATGACACATTATCGGCTGAAACGGATTCAATATAATCTATGCCTATTATTTTACTTATTTCTTCTTCAAGTGGTATAGTGACATTGAGTTCGACATCTTCAGGTGCAGCCCCCGGATATGTAGTCGTAATCTGTATCTGATTGAGTTCTATACCTGGCATTCCCTCCTTAGGAATATTTTTAAAAGAAATCAGTCCCAGAAAAAACAGCCCAAGAACAAATACATTAACAGCTATTTTGTTATCAAGAAAATATTTAATAATTGACATCATTTTCACAACTTTACCTCAAATTGTAATTTGCTAACAATGTGCCCTTTTTAAGTTCTAAATCAACAAGCGCGCTATAAAATTGATATTGAGCCGAAACTGACGATTGTTTCGCATATATAACATCTTCTTGGTAACGAATTAATGTATCTGTATTCGATCTGCCTAAATTAAAACGTTTCTCTTCTTCTTTCAGCTTTTGTGCTTGCAACTCTGCGATATCAATGCTATTTAACGCGAATTCCTTATAAATATTACAATCACGGATCTGATCAATAATCTCAATCGTAATTTTTCTTTCTATAAGTTTCAGCTCCACTAATGCTTTTATCTTTTCATATTCAGCTTTTTTTAACTTTGCCTTTGCATCCCTGTTTCCTAATGGCAAACTAAATATTAAACCAACAGAATAATTTGTATTATCTTCTGTCACAATGTTTGTAACAGATTGTTCGAAATGATCTCCCAAACCGTTTTTCGCTAATGAAGCCGTTAAATTAATAGTCGGTAAATTGTTGTTTTTTTCAATAACCAAACTAATATCTTTAGCTATGATTGTATTCTTTACCCTTAAATAATCTCTCCTATTATCGAAAGCAATTTTTAAAGATTCTGTAAAATCTTGGTCAATTATATTTAAATAATAGCCATCAATAGGTTTGATTGTTATATTATCTTCCTTAATATTTAATAATAGCTTTAAAAGATTTTCTTTAGTTTTAACAGAGTTTTCTTCCAAAGTAAGATTGTTGATTCTATCTTTATAATTAGCTTCCGATGCGATAGCTTCAGGCATCTCGACTAATCCATCTTCCAATTTTTTCTGATGCAAATCATAAAGCCGCTTAGCTTGATCAACCATATCCTTTTGAATTTCTACTTTTTTAAGTTGTAAAACTAAATCCCAATAAGCTTTTTCAACTGTACTAATAATAGTTTCTATCTTTTCTAAAGAAGTATAACCGGAATTTTCTATGTTTATTTTTGTAATATCAATATTGCTTTTATCTTTAATTCCAAAGAAATTTTTACCTAATGCTTGTGTTAAAGATAAGCTTAAAGATGAATTATGATTTAAGGCAGAGCTTGTTGAACTTGAATTAGTCCAATTTTTGTTATTATCCATGTCAGCTTCAATGGTTGTGCCTGAAGAAAATTTCTTAGATATTCCTACGTTGTAATCATTATCGACAGTTTTTGTTTCGTGCGAAGATGACTTGGCGTCCTGATAATTAATTTTTGCGTCTAGAATAACATCAAATATTGATTTTGCTGTATCGAGAGATGTTTCCGAAATAAAAACATCATATTTAGCCATCTGGATATCGAGGTTGTTTTCTAATGCAATGTTCGTTACTTCATCCAACGATAACTTAAAAGTCCTGTGTTCTTCTTGAGCAAAAACAAAACTTGCACAGGCAAAAATTAATAAAAAACCTATGGTAAAAATTTTATCCGTGATTTTTTGCAACGACGAAAGTTTATCAGGAAATTGATTATGAGATTTATTGAGCACAACTAAATATTAACATAACAAAATATATTGTCAATGAGAAGGTAGATGAAGTTCTCATTATTTGGATGTTGACTTGCTCAACAAAATATCCTACAATTATGTAGGTTTTAGGTGAAAAGGAAAAATCATGGAATATAAGAAGAAACATTCAGAAGCAAGACGTAAGGTCGAAGAGTTATCCATGCTCTTTGAAATCAGCAGAATACTTGATCGCAGCATGGATCTTAGAGATGTAGTAAACCCTGTCTTAAAATCACTGGCTGAACATATGGGCATGTCGCGTGGAACTCTTACTCTTATAAATAGGGACACAGAAGAAAGAGGAATCGAAGCCGCTTATGGGCTTTCAACAAGTCAAAAAGAAAAAGGCAGATATAAACTCGGTGAAGGCATTACTGGAAAAGTAGTGCAAACAGGAAAACCTGCAGTGGTTCCGCGAATCTTCGAAAATCCGCTGTTCTTAAACAAAACCGGTGCCAGGAAATCTCTGCGCAAAAAAGATATTTCTTTCATCTGTGTACCAATTAAACTAGGCAATGAAGTAATAGGTGCGCTAAGCGCTGACCAGCTCTTCAATAATACCATATCATCCGAAGAGGATGTAAGACTTCTTTCTATTATTGCTTCAATGATTGCTCAGGCTGTTCGACTCAGACAATCTCTTCAAGAAGAGCGTAAGCGGTTAGTTGAAGAAAACCTTCGTCTACAGAATGAACTTAAGGATCGTTTTTGTCCGTCCAATATCATTGGCAAAACAAAATCCATGCAAACAGTCTATGACCTTATTGCTCAGATATCAAATACAGATACTACCGTTCTGATTTGCGGAGAAAGCGGTACAGGCAAGGAACTTGTTGCGCAGGCAATACACTACAATAGTCTTCGCGCCAATGAATCATTTATAAAGGTCAATTGTTCAGCATTGCCGGAGACGCTGATTGAAAGCGAACTGTTTGGACATGAAAAGGGAGCATTTACCGGCGCGATCAGTACGAAAAAGGGAAGGTTTGAGCTTGCAAATAATGGAAACATGTTCTTAGATGAAATTGGAGACCTGTCTCCCGCAATTCAAATAAAGCTTTTAAGAGTGCTTCAGGAAAAGGAATTTGAGCGGGTGGGTGGAATCAGTTCTATTAAAATCAATGTGCGAATTATTGTGGCTACGAACAGAAATCTGGAACAATTAATTAAGCAGGGCAAATTCAGAGAAGATCTCTATTATCGCTTAAACGTGTTCCCCATCCATATACCACCACTGAGAGAGCGAAAAACAGATATCATGCTTCTGGCAAATTTTTTCGCAGAAAAATACAGTAAAATCCACAATAAGCCGATAGAACGCATATCACCTCAGGCGCTTGATGTGCTTGTAAATTATAAATGGCCCGGGAACGTAAGAGAGCTTGAAAATTACATTGAACGCGCAGTTCTGCTCAGCAAGGATGAGGTAATCCATGTGTATCATCTGCCGCCAAGTCTTCAGCCATACAAACTCAATGCAAAAGAGAGCAGTACATTGCAGGCTATTCTGGATAATGTGGAAAGAGAGCTGATACTGGATACGCTTCACAGCACAAGGGGAAATATGGCAAAGTCTTCCCGTATACTTGGAATTACTGAAAGACTCATGGGACTCAGGGTAAAAAAACACGCAATTGATATCAAGCAGTTTCGCTCTAATTCATAGGCCTTAACCTCACACGTTCAAATCCTACCAATATGTATGATATTTAATAAAAAGATACAATGTTGTAGGATGCTATAATACGGCTTTTCAAATTTTAATATCATTATCGCTATCCTGCGGGATGTAATAATATTTGGCATGCTATTTGCTCTGTATATAACTTGAATGATAAAAGCAAAGGAGGCATAAAACATGGCTAAAAAGACCAAAGAAGATGTGTTGAAGATCGTTAAGGAACAGGATGTTAAGTTTATCAGATTATGGTTTACAGATATTCTGGGACAAGTAAAGAGTTTTGCGATTACTGACAGCGAACTGAAGGGAGCAATGGAGAACGGCATGGGTTTTGACGGTTCGTCCATTACGGGTTATCAGGATATTGAGGAATCAGATATGATTGCTATGCCCGATATAAATACGTTTGCTATTCTTCCGTGGAGACCTGATGAAAAAAAGGTTGCAAGAATGATCTGTGACGTACTTAATCCTGATAGAACACCCTATGAAGGAGACCCTCGTTATGTTTTAAAGAAAGCTCTTAAAAGAGCAAATAAGATGGGATTTGATCATTTCTATTTAGGCCCTGAACTTGAATATTTCTATTTTAAAAATGATCAGGGTACTGAGATACTGGATAAAGGAGGCTATTTTGATCTTACTACTCTCGATGTTGCAAGCGATTTGAGACGAGAAACGGTTCTTGCTTTGGAAAAAATGGGTATGCACATAGAATATTCTCATCATGAAGTTGCCCCATCGCAACACGAGATAGATATGCGCTATACTGACGCTCTAAAAATGGCTGACGACGTATTAACATATAGAATTGTTGTTAAAGAAATTGCCAGCAAATTTGGAGTTTACGCTACATTTATGCCAAAGCCCATATTTGGTGAAAACGGCTCAGGCATGCATGTACACCAATCTTTATTTAAAGGAGATAAAAACGCATTTTTTGACTCTAACTCAGAGGATAATCTTTCAGATGTCGCTTACAGCTATATTGCAGGTCTCTTGAAGCACTCAAGAGCTATTTGTTCAATATTTGCGCAGACAACAAATTCTTATAAGAGATTAGTTCCCGGCTATGAGGCGCCTGTATACATAGCGTGGAGCCGTAGAAATAGGAGCGCTCTTGTACGAGTACCGCTTTATCATCCCGGGGATGAAAAAGCAACACGCTGTGAGTTTAGAGCATGCGACCCAGCATGCAATCCGTATCTTACCTTCGCCGCAATGCTTCAAGCCGGTTTGGACGGCATAGAGAAAGGGTACAAAGTGCCTGAGCCTATGAAACAGAATCTTTATCATCTTACAGACTCTGAGAGGAAAGAAAAAGAGATAGAGACTTTGCCGGATAATCTTGGATACGCTGTAGCTATAACAGAAGAAAGCGAGCTTGTAAAAAGAACTCTTGGAGATCATATATTCCCAAGATTTATCGAACTTAAGAAAAAAGAGTGGGATAATTACAGAATACAGGTAACTCAGTATGAACTTGATAAATATCTTTCTATAACTTAATGGCATGGTGAATAATGCGGCATAGTGAACAAGAGAAGTTAATCAGCGGATGTAGTGTTGCCGGTATTATGAATGAATCCGGCAGGAAAATCAGCGGAGAAGCTATTATCCGCTCAATTGCTGTAATGAGAGAAAGATCGAATGGTCTTGGTGGCGGATTTTCAGCTTATGGAATATATCCTAAATTTAAAAACTATTTTGCGTTTCATATGATGTATGACGACAAAAAGGCAATGGCTGATGCAGAGGGATATTTAAAAACTAATTATAGAGTGGTTAAAAGTGAGGAGATTCCAACAATAGAGGATAAGTCAATAAAGAACAGACCTCTTTTATGGCGTTATTTTGTTGAGCTAAAAGATAAAGTAAAGAATTTGTATTATGACTTAACAGAGGAAGATATAGTTGTTAATGATGTTATGAAGATTAATGCGGAAATTGAAGGCGCGTTTGTAACATCCAGCGGAAAAAATATGGGTATATTTAAAGGTATAGGCTATCCTGAGGATATAGGCAGATATTATAAGCTTGAGGAATATAGGGCGTATATCTGGATTGCGCATGGAAGGTTCCCGACTAATTCCGTGGGATGGTGGGGAGGAGCTCATCCTTTTGGTCTGTTAAACTGGTCAGTTGTCCATAATGGAGAAATTTCTTCCTACGGGATAAATAAGAGATATCTTGAAAATTTTGGGTATAGATGCTCATTATTCACAGACACAGAGGTAATATTGTATTTATTTGACCTCTTAGTGCGCAAACATAAATTACCGTTTGATATAGTCTGCAAGATCATTGACGCTCCGTTATGGGAGGAAATAGACAGAAACGGTGATGACGAAGAAAGAGAATTATTAAAAACACTTCGCATAATATACTCAAGCGCGCTTATTAATGGACCTTTTTCAATAATTATCTCAGACGGCAACATAATGATGGGCCTTAATGACAGGGTCAAACTGCGTCCTCTTGTATCATTAAAAGATGGTGATACCGTTTATATGGCAACTGAAGAATGTGCTATTAGAGAGGTTTGCAAGAGCAAAAAAGAAATATATTATTCAAAATCCAGCGAACCGATTATTGGGAAATTAAAAAACTAATATGGCTAAAAGACCAACTCCTACAGAATTTATTGTTGAAAGAGACAAAGACAGATGTATAGCCTGTCAGGTTTGCGTAAGAATGTGTTCAAATGATGTTCATATCTATGACGCTGATACAAATACTGTTACCAGTGATAATTCTAAATGTGTGGGATGTCATTTCTGCGAAACATTATGTCCGACAGACGCAATAACAATAAAGAAGAACGAATCCAGTTTTAAGCCAAATGCTAACTGGTCTGTGTCAGTAATCTCTGACATAACAAAACAGGCTGAAACAGGCGGTGTAATATTAACAGGCATGGGCTGCGATAAACCATATACGATATACTGGGATCACATTCTTCTTAACGCTTCGCAGGTTACAAATCCATCTATTGATCCTTTGAGAGAGCCTATGGAATTAAGAAGATATATAGGAAGAAAACCTGACAAAATAGAACTTGATTATAATAAGAAAGGAAAGATTGAACTAAAAACAATGTTAGAAAAACAGCTAAAACTTGAAGTGCCTATTATGTTCAGCGCTATGTCTTATGGCTCCGTAAGTCTTAATACATGCATCTCGCTTGCAAAAGCATCGCATGAACTTGGAATCTTTTACAATACGGGAGAGGGCGGACTTCACAAGAGTCTCTATAAATACGGCAAAAATACAATTATTCAGATTGCTTCCGGAAGGTTTGGAGTGCATCCGGAGTATCTAAGAACAGGCGCTGCTATAGAGATAAAAATAGGTCAGGGCGCAAAGCCAGGAATAGGCGGACATCTTCCGGGAGAAAAAGTCAGTAAGGAGGTAAGCGAAGCCAGAATGATCCCTGAGGGCACAGATGCAATATCTCCAGCGCCGCATCATGATATATATTCCATAGAAGATCTGAGACAATTAATCCATGCATTAAAAGAGGCTACTGATTACGAAAAACCTGTTGGAGTTAAAATCGCAGCTGTGCATAATGTTGTGCCGATTGCTTCCGGCGTAGCTCGCGCAGGAGCAGATTATATCGCAATTGACGGGATGAGAGGAGGAACCGGCGCAGCGCCTAAAGTAATTAGAGATAATGTCGGCATTCCAATAGAATTTGCCATTGCGGCAGTTGACGCTCGTTTAAGAGAAGAAGGGATCAGAACCAAGGTCTCGCTTATTGCAGCAGGAGGATTCCGCTCAAGTGGAGATGTTATTAAAGCAATAGCTCTTGGCGCAGACGCTGTTTATATTGCAACATCTGCTTTAATAGCTCTAGGATGCAGCCAATGCCAAAAATGTTATACAGGTAAGTGCAACTGGGGCATAGCTACTCAGGATCCTTATCTTACAAAAAGGTTGAATCCTGAAATAGGTGTACAAAGATTAAAAAATCTGATCAGGGCATGGTCGCTTGAAATAAAGGATATGCTTGGAGGCATGGGAATTAATTCAATTGATTCATTATGCGGAAATAGAACGCACCTAAGAGGTATAGGGCTTTCAGATAGAGAACTTGAAATATTAGGAATAAAGTCTGCCGGAGAACCTCAATAAATGAAAAGAATACGCATTGACGAAAAGTACTGCATGGGATGCAGGTTATGTGAAGTACACTGTATTGTACAGCATTCAAAAACAAAGAATATTTTAAAGACATATATGGGAGAATGCTCAAAGCCTGCTCCAAGAATTTTTGTAGAGGAAAAAGGATACGTTACTTTTGCTCTCCAATGCAGGCATTGTGAGGATGCGCCGTGTCTGGATGCATGCATGACAGGAGCAATGTATCGGGATAAAGAAACAGGAGCAGTGTTATGCAGTGAGGATAAGTGCGTTGGCTGCTGGATGTGTATAATGGTATGTCCTTTTGGCGTTATAAGCAGAAGTTCAGATAAGAAGATAGCTTCCAAATGTGATCTGTGTATGGGTGAAGATATGCCTGTGTGCGTTAAAAACTGTCCAAATGAGGCATTAAAATATGAAGACTCTAAAGACTGAGTATCTCATAATAGGTAATTCCGCATCTGGAGCTGCCTGTATTGAGGGTATAAGAAAAATTGATAAAACAGGCAGTATTACTGTGATATCAGATGAAAACACATTTAATTATTCAAGGCCTCTGATTTCATACTTTTTAGCAGGAAAAGTAAAAAAAGAGGAAATGCCATTCAGAGATAAAAAATTCTATAGCAAAAACAATGTAAAACTTATTCTTGGGAATATGGCAAAAAAGCTGGATACAAAAAAAAGAATAGTGTGTCTTTCTCATGGAGAAAAAAATATTTTTAATAAGCTTCTCATTGCAATAGGCGGAAGCCCTATTATCCCCGAAATAAAAGGAAGCTGGTTGGATGGAGTTTTTGCTTTTACAACATTCGGCGACGTCGTTGCAATCAAAGATTACATAAAAAACCATACTGTAAAACGTGCGATTGTTATAGGCGGCGGATTAATCGGGCTTAAAGCAGTAGAAGCTCTTATTGAGCTTGGCATAAAGGTTAGCATTGTTGAGCTTGCAGATAGGATTTTAAGTACAACGTTTGACACCAAAGCTTCAGAGATCATACAAGATGCATTAAGAAAGACAGGATGTAATATTTTTAGCAACAATACAGTTGTTGAGATTTTAGGCAAAGATAATAATAAAAAAGTGAAGTCCGTTACTCTAAAAACCCGGAAACAGGTTCCTGCAGATCTGGTTATCACAGCAATTGGTGTAAGTCCAAATATACAGTTAGTTAAGAATACCTCAATTAGTATAAATAAGGGGATTTTAGTTGATGAGACTATGCAAACGAATGTTAAGGATATCTATGCCGCAGGGGATGTGTGTGAAAAGAATATACCAATATGGCCTAACGCTTTTAAACAGGGAAGGATTGCCGGAGAGAATATGGCAGGAGGAAATGCGGTATATACAGGCGGCATAGCTATGAACTCTGTTGAGCTGTGTGGAATCCCTACTATATCCATTGGGAAAACCTCTTTAGAACAGGATAAATATAAAATTTTGGAGATGCATAAAAAAGAGGAATTAATATACAAGAAAATCGTACTGGAAAACAATCATATTGTCGGATGTATTTTTGTAGGCAATATTGAACGTGCCGGAATATATACAGGATTGATAATAAACAGAGTTGACATTTCTAATGTTAAAGACACGTTGCTTGAAGAGGACTTTGGAATCCTTGCCTTACCTGAGAAATACAGAAAGCATCTGGTCGGAGATGTAGGATTAGAAGTATGAACAGAAATATATCGAAACTCCAAAGAATAGATGCGAGAGATTTGAATTATAGAGAATTAAATAGGCTCATCAAAGACGCTGCAAATGAAGGCATAAAAAATATTCATTTAACTAATGTTAATGGTCAGCGTTATATTGGTACAGGAGTTAACAACGCTCCTAAAATCAATATAAATGGAGTTCCTGGAAATGATCTTGGAGCTTTTATGGACGGATGTTCAATAAATGTATCCGGTAATGGTGAAGATGGAATTGGAAATACAATGAATAGCGGAAGAATTGTTATTAATGGAAGTGCCGGTGATATTCTGGGATATTCCATGAGGGGTGGGGAGATTTTTGTAAAGGGAAATGTAGGCTATCGTGTGGGAATACATATGAAGTCCTATAAAAACATGTATCCTGTTATCATTATAGGCGGATGCGCCAGAGATTTTCTGGGTGAATATATGGCCGGCGGATTATTGATAGTATTGGGATTAAACAGAAAAAGCAAAAATCCAATTGTAGGAAGCTATTGTGGGACAGGTATGCATGGAGGAAAGATTTTTATACGCGGAAATGTAGAACCATGGCAGCTGGGAAAAGAAGTCAGGGTATATGAACCAAACAAAAACAAAGATGACTTTAGCCTGATAGAAAAATATCTCAGGCAATATTGTGAATTATTTTCACTTGATTTTGACAGTATTATAAAAACTAATTTTACAAAACTACTGCCTGGTTCTTCACGTCCATACGGTAAATTGTATGCATATTAAGAGGATAAAATAATTTAGCCATTATGTTAACACTATGCTATAATTCTATCCCGTGAGAGCATTAGTCGTTTTAGAAAACGGGACAATTTTTGAAGGTGTATCTTTTGGCGCATGCGGCGAAAGATGCGGCGAGGTAGTCTTTAATACAAGCATGACGGGCTATCAGGAAATTCTTACAGATCCTTCCTACAAAGGTCAGGTTGTTACCATGACCTATCCATTGATTGGCAATTACGGCGTTAATCCTGAAGATGCAGAATCAAGAAAACCCTTTATAGAAGGTCTTATTGTTAAGGAATGCAGCAGAATTGCCAGCAACTGGCAGTCAAAACAAACTCTGAGTGAATATCTTAAAGAAAATAATATCATTGGAATAGAAGGGATAGATACACGAGCGCTTACAAGACATATAAGATTAAAGGGTGCAATGCGGGCAGTTATTTCTACTGAATATTTGGCTGAGAAAAAATTAATCAAAAAGGAGAAAGATTCCCCGAGCCTGATTGGCTGAGATCTAGTTAAAGGGATAACTTCTGACTAAGCTTATGAATGGGAGGGAAACTCAAAACTTTATAAGGTAGTAGTTATTGATTGCGGAGTAAAATTTAATATATTGCGAATGCTTGAAGAATGTAAGTGTCAAGTGATTGTTGTTCCTGCAAAAACAAAAGCGGAACAAATTCTAAACATGAAACCGGACGGCATATTGCTTTCCAATGGTCCGGGCGACCCTGCAGGGGTACCGTATGTGGCAGAAACAGTAAAAAAACTACTGGAAAAGTTACCTATATTTGGAATCTGCTTAGGACACCAGATATTGGGATTGGCTCTGGGCGGAAAGACTTATAAGCTTAAGTTCGGTCACCATGGCGGGAATCATCCGGTTAAGGATTTAGAAACAGGGAAAGTAGCTATTACCGCTCAAAACCATTGCTTCTGTGTGGATATAAATTCTTTGAATAAGGCAGATATAGAAATTACACACATCAATCTTAATGACGATACATTAGAGGGAATGAGACATAAGAAGCTGCCCATATTCTCAGTGCAGTTTCATCCTGAAGCATTCCCCGGTCCGCATGATGCAGGTTATCTATTTAAGAGATTTATGGATATGATGGAGAAAAAAAGTGCCGAAACGAACTGATATAAAAAAGATTCTGATCATAGGTTCAGGGCCTATAATTATAAGTCAGGCTTGTGAATTTGATTATTCCGG
>DAOVHI010000020.1 GCA_030671985.1 bacterium | reverse complement strand
TTCCTTTAATATATCTGCTAATTTTCTTGCCTCATTTAATAGTTCCAGCGTTACAGTTTGAAGTTCATCATGTCTTTGTTCTGCAAAAACCAGTATGCCTTTATATTCACCCGTTGATATTTTTTTCTCTTCTTTGTCCAAAACTATTGCATCAAATCTGCATGCATCCACACATGCCCCGCATAATGTGCAATTATCCAAAATTTTGGCTTTTTTATCTACTACTTCTACAGCAGAAAATGGACAAACAGGAATGCATTTTCTGCAACCTGTGCATTTGTTAAGAATAATTTCTATTGGCATGATGCTACTTCCCCCAGAGACAGAACAAATCGCGGACTGTTTCTACTTGATAATTTCTACAATAACCTGCGGAGCAGCGTCTCCGAGACGTGCGCCTATTTTTATTAAACGAATATATCCGCCTTGTTTGTCTTTAAGCTCCGGAGCGATTTTATTAAATAACTTTGTTAATATTTTTTTATTAATAATTGTCGTTGCCGCTATGCGCCTGGCGTGCAGGTCTCCTCTTTTTGCTAAACTGATTAATTTATCACCTAACCTTTTAATCTCTTTACCTTTTGCCTCTGTTGTTTTAATCTTTTCATGCTCAAACAGAGAACATAATAAATTCATAAATAGAGCCTTCCTGTGACTCGACGTCCGCCCTAATTTTCTGCCTGCTTTTTTATGCCGCATTTTTCACTTCTTCTTTTTAGTTTTTGATTTTTCTTCTTTTGAATCATTTGAAACTTCTGATTTATTCTTAAAATCCAATCCCATTTTAGTCAAAATATCCTTTATTTCATTCAAGGATTTCTTTCCAAAATTTCTATATTTGAGCATTTGAGCTTCTGTTTTTCGTACAAGTTCTCCAATTGTTTTAATATTTGCCGCCTTCAAACAATTGGACGCTCTAACAGATAATTCTAACTCGTTTATGTTTTGCTCTAAATACTTATCTCTTTTTTTCTCCTCTTCACTAACCTGCTCTACTTCTTCGGTTTTTATTTTTTCGGGAGCTATAAATAACATTAAATGTTCGTTAATAACCTCTGCAGCAGAAACAATAGCGTCATACGGAGAAATAGTCCCATTTGTCCATACTTCTAAAATCAGCCTATCATAATTTGTCCTCTGCCCAACTCTTGCATCTTCTACAGTATAACTCACTCGTTTTACAGGAGAAAAAAATGAATCAAAATTTATTAGATCAACTGGCTGCTTTTCCTCCTTGTTTTCTTCTGCAGTTACGTATCCTCTGCCTTTACCAATGTGAATTTCCATATCCAACGTACCGCTTTTGCCAAGTGTAGCTATATGCAAATTCGGATTAATAATTTCCACTCCGCTACTTACTTTAATATTGGATGCTTTTACATCTTTAGAGCCCTTAGCCTTAACAGTCAGTACTTTGGAAGAATCGTTGGAGCTCTTTACAATTAACTGTTTTAAATTCAAAACCACTTCAACAATATCCTCTTTTACATCCTTAATTGTAGAAAACTCATGAAGAATATTTTTTATTTTGACAGCTTTTACAGCAGTACCTTCTAACGAAGAAAGCATAACTCTACGAAGTGCGTTACCTATTGTCGTGCCAAAACCACGTTCGAAAGGCTCTATTGTGAATTTTCCAAATGTACTACTAGATACTTTATCATCACACTCCACTTTTTTTGGCATCTCAAAATTTTTTAACTTTAAAGGCATATTCTTCTCCTATTTTGAATATAATTCAACAATCAGCTGCTCTTTTAAGGATACTCCCATTTCCTCACGAGATGGAATTTTGAGTATCTTCCCCGCGAGATCTTTCTTATCAACTTCTAACCAAGCAGGAATCTCCTTTTCCTTTGTCAGTTCAATTATATTTTTGAAAAAATCACATTCTTTATCTTTATCTTTTATCTGAACTTTTTCATCGGGATTCATTAAATACGAAGGTATATCTACAACCCTTCCATTTACAAGAAAGTGACCGTGACTTACTAATTGCCTTGACTCTCTTCTAGTCGTCGCAAAACCACAGCGAAAAACAACATTATCCAAACGTCTTTCTAATAACTCCAGCAATATCTCTCCTGTTACACCCTTGCGTTTAGTAGCCATCTTATAATATCCTTTGAACTGCTTCTCTAAAATGCCGTATATCCTCTTTGCCTTTTGCTTTTCTCTTAACCTTAAGCCAAAATCAGACATCTTTCGTTTTCTCTGAAAGCGCTTACCCAAAGCAGCATTCCTTTTCTCCAAAGCACATTTTTCAATGTTGCAAGATCTGCCTTTCAAAAATAACTTTTCTCCCTCTCTTTTGCACAATCTACAAACCGGCCCAATATATCTACCCAAATTTATAACCTCCTGCTAATTAGACTCTTCTTCTCTTAGGCGGTCTGCACCCATTATGCGGTATAGGCGTTACATCTTTTATTGAATTTATTCCTAATCCCGCCGCCTGAAGAGCCCTTATTGCTGTTTCTCTACCACTTCCTGGTCCTTTTACATAAATCTCAACCTGCCTCATTCCATGCGCAATAGCTTTCTGTGCGGCTGCCCCAGCAGTCACTTGTGCCGCAAACGGCGTGCTTTTTCTTGAACCTGAAAAGCCACAACCTCCAGCGCTTGCCCATGATAAAACGTTACCCGAAAGATCCGTTATAGTAACTATCGTATTATTAAATGTTGCTTGAATATAAACAATCCCCGAAGGAACATTCTTCGTTATTTTTTTACTTAATTTCTTAGTCTTTCTCTTCGCTTTAGCCATTATTTACTCCCCTACAATCACGTGGACTTAGATTCCTTTTGCCTAGCTCTCATTACTATTCGTTTTGGACCCTTTCTAGTTCTTGCATTAGTCTTCGTCCTTTGTCCTCTAACAGGCAATTTTCTACGATGTCTTGTACCTCTGTACGAACCTACATCAATCAATCTTCTGATATGAGAAGCCACACTGCGACGCAAAGAACCTTCTATCTCATAACTTTCCTGTATTATAGAGGCTATTTTACTTATTTCGTCTTCTGTTAAATCTTTTACTCGTTTATCAGGAGAAACATTCACGATCTTCAAAATCTTGCCGGACAATGTCCTCCCTATCCCATAAATATATGACAACCCTACTAAAACCTTCTTATCCTTCGGTAAATCTACACCATGTATTCTAGCCATTCTATCTCACTCTATGCTTTTTACTTCTGCCTTTGTTTATGTTTTGGATTTTTACAAATAACCCTGAGGACTCTACCTCTCTTTACTATTCTGCACTGATCACACATTCTTCTGACTGAAACTCTTACTTTCATAATTATTTAAACCTGTATACGATTCGTCCTCTCGTTAAATCATAAGGGGAAAGTTCAACACTTACTTCGTCTCCCAAAAGAATTTTTATATACCGCATTCTCATTTTTCCGCCAAGATGAGCAAGTACTGTATGCCCATTTTCCAGCTCTACTCTAAATTTTGTATTAGGCAACATATCTATTACTTTGCCTCTTACTTCTATCGCTTCTTCTTTACCCACTTTTACCAACTTTTTCTAAGTTTTTGCAGACTTCCACAAACATTTCATCAGCCTTTTTGTTAGCATCAATTTCATAGAAGGAATTTTGCCGTTCATAATACGAAATTAATTTTTTTGTTCGTGTCTTATACACTATCAATCTTTTTTTAACAACATCTTTTTTATCATCATCGCGCTGATACAATTTATCACCACACTTGTCACACTTACCCTCAAACTTAGGAGGAATATTTTCCGTATGATAAATTACTTCGCACCCATTACATATTATTCTCCCGGAAAGTCTTTCTATAATTGTCTCCTGAGATGCTTTCAAGTTAAGAACAGCATCAATCGTTACATTAAGTCCATTAAATATCAATTCCAATGCCTCGGCTTGTTCTATCGTCCTGGGAAACCCATCCAACACAAAACCAGTTTTACAATCTTCCTCGAGAACTCTTCCCTTTACCATCTGTATCATAATATCATCAGGAACCAGTTTCCCATTATTCATATACTCTTTGGCTTGATTTCCCACACAAGTTTTTCTATTAACATTATCTCTGAGAATATCCCCTGTAGACAAATGAGATATACCAAATTTCTTCTCAATCATTTTAGCCAGTGTCCCCTTACCTGCTCCCGGAGCCCCTAATAAAATTATATACATACTCCCCTTATTACCTCTCTAGTACCGCGCTCTCAGTTTGCCCTTTTTCATAAACCCTTCGTAATGTCTCATTAATAGGTGCGATTCTACCTGCTTCATTGTATCAAGAGCAACCCCGACAACTATTAAAAGTGAAGTTCCTCCAAAATAAAATGGAATATTCATCCACTTTGTCAGCAGTGTTGGCAAGATTGCTATAGCCCCTAAAAATATACCTCCTGCAAAAGCAATTTTTGTCATTATCCTATCAAAATATTCAGCAGTTGGTTTACCTGGTCTTATACCAGGAACAAATCCTCCATATTTCTTCATATTATCAGCCATTTCCACAGGATTAAAAGTAATGGCTGTGTAAAAGTATGTGAATAATATAATTAAAGTTACATACATTATCATACCAGGCCATTGATTCATCGAAAAATAAGAAACAATGGTTCCAATTAATGAACTTTTACCCGGTAAAAAGGTCATTATTGTCTGCGGAAACATCATAATGGAAACAGCAAATATAATCGGGATCACTCCTGCCTGATTTACACGCAAAGGAATGTGCGTGCTCTGCCCTCCATACATTTTTCTTCCAACAATACGCTTTGCATATTGAACAGGTATCTTCCTGTACCCTTGCGTAATTAAGACCACCGCTGCAATAACTGCAATCATAATTGCTGCGAGAAATATTAATGAAAAGAATCTCATCTGTCCGGTATTAAATAATTTCCAGGTTCTGCCCAGATCTCCAGGCATTCCGGCAACAATTCCCGCAAAAATTATAAGTGATATCCCGTTGCCTATCCCACGTTCAGTTATTTGTTCTCCGAGCCACATAATGAATACCGTTCCTGTAGTAAGTGTCATTACAACTATGAAATGAAAGAAAATTCCCGGATTAGGAACGATTATCAATCCCCCAAAACTATGTGGATTAGACAGCCATAAGCTAATACCAATGGACTGTATTATACTTACCACTATTGTTCCATATCTGGTATACTGAGTTATCTTCTTCCGCCCAAAATCTCCTTCTTTTGACAATTTTTCTAAATAAGGAATAACCGGCGTCAACAATTGCATTATGATTGATGCACTAATATATGGCATTATACCTAAGGCAAATATGGACAACTTCCGTAGCGCCCCGCCTGAAAATAAGTCTGCCATCCCGAAGAGAGTGCCCTGCATGCTGGCAAAATATTTAACCAATGCGCTAGTATCTATTCCTGGTGTCGGTACAAAGGCACCTATCCTAAAAACAGCTATAATAGCTAAAGTAAATAAAACCCTCTTTTTTAACTCTGGTATTCTAAATATATCTCGAAACCCTGACAGCATTATATAACCTCTGTAGTCCCCCCGGCATCTCTAATTTTCCGAGCAGCACCATCGCTAAAGCTATGCGCTTTTACATTTAGCTTTTTTTTTAAATCTCCACTGCCCAAAATTTTAATTAAACTATCCTGAGACTTTAGCAGCCCCTTCTCTATAAGATGCTCATGATTCACTATTGAACCATCCTTAAAACAATCTAATTTTTCTACATTTATAATTTCTATTTTCTCTCTTGAGCGACTCGTAAACCCTCTTTTTGGTACCCTGCGATAGAGGGGCATTTGTCCTCCCTCAAAACCACGGCGAACTTTTCCGCCAGATCTTGATCTCTGCCCTTTGCTCCCTTTGCAGGCAGTTTAGCCATGACCAGAGCCATTGCCACGCCCAACTATTTTCTTTCTCTTCTTAGCTCCCTCAGAAACTTTCAAATTACTTAATATCATTTATCCGTGCCTTTTTTTTGATAGTTCATAAATCTCTGATATATTTCTCAAGCCTTCAATTGTTGCTCTAACAACATTCGTTGGATTATTGGATCCCAAACACTTTGTTAAAGCATTCTGAATGCCAACGGCTTCTAACACGGCTCTAACCGCGCTTCCTGCGATTACACCCGTTCCCTTTGAAGCAGGTTTCAACATAATCCTCGCCGCGTCATAACGGCCTATTATTTCAAACGGAATTGTTGTATCTACAATTAAAACATCCACCATATTCTTCTTTGCTGATTGGAGAGCTTTTTTTATTGACTCAGGCACTGCGTTTGCCTTACCTATACCATACCCTACTTTTCCACCTCCATCGCCCACTACAACAAGACTACTAAAACCAAACTTTCTTCCCCCCTTTACAACCTTACCAACCCTGTTTACATTCACAACCTTCTCTACTAGTTCCTGACCTTCTGCTTCCTCTTTTTTCCTATTCTCTCTCAAACCAGTTCCTCCTCACACTAAAACTTAAGTCCTGCTTCTCTAGCCGCGTCTGCCAAGACCTTTATGCGGCCATGATATAAGTAGCCTCCTTTATCAAACACCACATTTGTAATCTTATTGCTTAATGCAGTTTCTCCGAGCATCTTTCCCACAACTTTTGCTGCTGCTACGTTCCCTCCGTACTTTATTTTCCCCGCAGCGTCCGTTGAACGAGTTGACACTGAAAGTATTGTCTTACCGCTTTCATCATCAACCAATTGCACATATATGTGTTTCAAACTTCTGAACACACTCAACCTCGGTCTTTGAGCCGTCCCAATAACTTTTCTTCTTACTCTTCTATGTCTTCTAGCTCTACCTTCTAGCTTCATCAGCAGTATCCTTTATGCCTGCACACCAGTTGTGGCTGTCTTACCAACCTTATGTTTAATGTGCTCTCCTAAATATCGAATTCCCTTCCCTTTATACGGTTCGGGTTTTTTCATGTTTCTAATTGTAACAGCCACCTCACCCACTAACTGTTTATCAATCCCTTTCACTACAATCTGATTGTTCTTCATTACTTCAATTTCTATATTTGATGGAATCTCGTATATCATCGGATGCGAAAAACCCAATTGCAACTGCAACTTCCGCCCCTGCAATTGAGCTCTATATCCTACTCCTTTGATTTCCAGAATTTTTTCAAAGCCTGTAGTTACTCCCGTTACTATATTGGAAATTAAAGCTCTATTCAATCCATGTTTTGCCCTCGCTGATTTTGTATCCGAGCTCCTCTTTACAATAATTTTGTTATCCTCTACAACTGCAGACACCTCTGCATCTAACTTATGTTTCAGCGCACCTTTATGTCCGCTAATTTTAATTAGATCTCCGTCTATTTGCACATCAACACCCTCTGCGATATGTATTGGCATTTTCCCTATCCTAGACACTATCTCCTCCTACCATGCATAACAAATAACCTCGCCTCCAATTTTCTTCCTCCGACACTCTTTATCGGTCATTATCCCCTCTGAAGTAGATAGAATTGCTATTCCTGCCCCTCTCTTCACTCTAGGAACTTTAGAAGCAGGCACATATATGCGCAGACCCGGTTTGCTTACTCTCTCTAAACTCCTTGTCATAGGCTCACTTTTATAATAGCGCAAATCTATTTCTATAACTTTGCGACCATTATCGGTTACTACTTTATAATTCTGAATGAACCCCTCTTCTTTTAGAATATTCACTATATTTACTTTCAATATAGAGGCTGATACAGATAAACGATCTTTATGAACCATATAAGCATTTCTAATTGACGTAAGCATATCTGATATTGGGTCTGTTACAGGCATCTTTTATCCTCCAAAATTACCAACTAGCTTTTATAACCCCGGGAAGTTTTCCACTCCGAGCTAATTTCCTAAAACATATTCTACATAATCCGAATTTTCTTAGATACCCCCGCGGTCTTCCACAGGAACTACACCTATTATACCTTTGCACTTTATACTTTGGCTCTCTTCCTGCTTTTACTACAAGCGCTTTTCTTGCCATATCTCCCTTCCTTAAATCCTAAAACTTGTCATTTTTATGCATCATCTCTGGCAAAGGGCATACCCAGTAATCTTAACAACTCTCTTCCTTCATCAGAAGTTCTCGCACTAGTGACAATTGTAATATCCAAACCATGAACTTTCTCTGTTTTATCAACATCTATCTCCGGAAATATAATTTGTTCCTTAATGCCCAATGTATAGTTTCCTCCAATATCAAAAGATTTTGGAGAAACCCCTCTAAAATCCCTTATACGCGGCAGAGTTATATTCAATAAGCGATCAAGAAATTCATACATTCTGTCTTTCCGTAAAGTTACTTTAGTTCCTATCGACATTCCGGCTCTAAGCTTAAATCCAGCTATAGACTTCTTTGCTTTTGTAATAATCGGTTTTTGCCCTGTTATTGCTTCCAGTTCCAAACACGCGCTATCCAAAATTTTCTTATTCTCTATAGCCTCTTTTAGGCATGTGTTAAGCACAATCTTTTCTAATTTCGGGGTCTGAAGTTTGTTCTTATACCCAAACTTCTTCACCATCTTGAACACTACCTCTTCTTTATATTTCTTTTCTAATCGCGTCATCTTTTAACTCTTATCAATTAATTCGTTACAACGTTCGCAATATCTCACTTTGGCTTTATTTTCCAATGTTTTAAATCCTATTCTCGACCCTTTTTCACACCGCGTACAATATAATAATAAGTTGGACACATGCAGAGATGCCTCTTTTTCTACTATCCCGCCTTTTTGATTCTTTTGTGAAGGTTTTGTGTGTTTCTTGACAAAATTCACTCTCTCTACAACAGCCCTCTGTTTCTTAGGGAGTACATGTAAGACACGCCCAGTCTTGCCTTTTTCTTTACCCGATATAACTACCACGCTGTCACCCTTCTTAATATAATTTCTTCCTATTCCTGACATCTAATTTCCCTTTAAATAACTTCTGGAGCTAGTGAAATAATTTTTGTAAAGTTCTTGTCGCGTAATTCTCTAGCAACCGGTCCAAAAATTCTTGTTCCAACCGGATTTTTCTGCGCATCAATTATGACACCAGCATTTTTATCAAACTTTATATAAGAACCATCTTCTCTTCTAATCTCTTTTCTTGTCCTCACAATAACAACTTTTACCACATCTCCCTTCTTAACAGCGCCTTCCGGAATTGACTCCTTTACAGACGCTACTACAATATCTCCTATTCGAGCATATCTTTTACGCGTGCCTCCTAATACCTTGAAACACATTAACCTTTTTGCTCCTGAATTATCGGCTACGTTGAGAATCGTTTGCGCTTGTATCATCTTTAATTATTAGCCTTTTCTATAATTTTCGATATATACCATCTTTTATCTTTACTTAGCGGCCTAGTTTCCTTAATTTCAACCTTATCACCCGTATGCGCAGAGTTATCTTTATCGTGTGCCTTAAACCTGCTAAATTTCTTTATTCTCCGTTTATAAACTGAATGCAAAACCAGTCTTTCTACTAAAACGACAACTGTCTTATCCATTTTGTCACTAACAACAACGCCTACTTTAGTCTTTACTTTTCGAATCCTTATCACTTTTTTCTTCCTCTATTTGTCTCTCACGCAAAACAGTATTAATTCTTGCTATATCTTTTTTTAATCGTCCAATTCTTTTTGGATCATCCAATTGCCCGGTAGACGAACGAACATTCAGATTGAATATCTCTTGCTTTAAATTAACAAGTTCTTGATCCAATTCTATATTCGTCATATCTCTAAACTTGCTAACTTTCATTATGATGTCACCCCTAATTTCCCTCTGACTACGAACCGTGTCTTTATAGGCAATTTCGCTGACGCAAGTTTCATAGCCTCTCGTGCTAAATCTTCTGAAATACCACCTAGTTCAAATAAAATTCTTCCCGGTTTGATAACTGAAACCCAGTATTCGGGGGCTCCTTTCCCTTTTCCCATCCTAGTCTCAGCAGGTTTTTTGGTTACAGGCTTGTCTGTAACTACTCTTATCCAAACCTTACCGCCTCGTTTAATATATCTCGTCATTGCCACTCTTGCGGCTTCAAGCTGACGACTAGTTATCCATGCACATTCCAAGGCCTTCAAACCATATTCTCCAAAACTGGTATTATGTCCTCTGCCGGAGACTCCCTGCATACGACCTCTGTGCATTTTTCTATGTTTGACTCGTTTGGGAATTAATGCCATTTTATATAATTTCCCCTTTGCATACCCATACCTTCACACCTATTATTCCATAGGTGGTGTGTGCTTCTGCAAAGCCATAATCTATATCAGCTCTTAAGGTATGTAAAGGTATCTTTCCGTCCTTTACTGATTCTTTCCGTGCAATCTCAGCTCCCCCCAGACGTCCAGAGCAAAGTATTTTCATACCTTGCGCCCCGGACTGCATTGCCAGACTGACCGCTTTTTTCATTGCTCTTCTAAATGGAAATCTTTTTACTAACTGTGCCCCTATCCCCTTTGCAACTAATTGTGCGTTTATAGCTGGATTTTCAATTTCTACGATATTTATAACAATCTGTTTATTTGTTTTCTTTTCCAAACTCTCTCTTAATCGATCAATTTCCGTACCCTTTCTACCAATAATAACTCCCGGTCTCGCAGTGTGAAGATTTATAATTGCCTTTCCTAACGACCGCCGAATTTCTATATCAGCCACACCTGCGTGCGCTAAATTCTTCTCAATATACTCACGAATCACTATATCTTCCGCAATAAGAGACGCATAATTCTTCTTCATAATCCAACATGACTGAGAGGTTTTTATTCCTCCTAGTCTAAACCCTACCGGATGAACCTTTTGCCCCATTCTCTATCCCTTTTTTCGTTTCTTTTGTTTCTAATATTTTATCAGAAGATACTTCTTCCCTAGATTGCTTATTTTGTAATACCAATGCTTTCTTTTTAATTTTATCCCGTAAGACTATATTAATATGACTTGTCCTTTTTTTTATTTTAACTGCTCGCCCCATCGGCGCAGCCCTAAATCTCTTCATTACAGATCCTATATCAACTGTAATCTTGGAAATATATAAATCTTCCTCGTTTACATCTGTTAGTTGCATAGCATTAGCCACCGCTGAGCGTAAAACTTTTTCAATAGAAGTAGACGTCCTTGAAACAAGTTTAAGAATATTGAGTGCTTTTGTTGTGTCTTTGCCTCTAATAAGGTTTGCAACATCCCTTAACTTTCTCGGAGATGTATGAATATACCGTGCTTTTGCTTTTGCATACATAATACTTCTACTATCCCTTCTTTGATCCTTTTTCTTCTACTTTTGCTCTTTGCCCGCTATGCGCACGAAATGTCCGTGTATGGGAAAATTCTCCCAACTTGTGTCCCACCATATTTTCCGTTATATACACTGGTATAAATTTCATTCCGTTATGCACACCAATGCTCTGACCAACGAAATCAGGTATAATAGTACAGCTTCGCGACCATGTTTGAATAATTTTTTTATTGCCGGATCTTTTAGCTTCTTCCATTTTCTTTACCAGCCTTTGGTCTAAATATGGTCCTTTTTTAATTGATCTAGACATTTTTATGCCTTCTTTCTATGTTTTATTATATATTTATCCGACTCTTTACGTTTTTTTCTCGTTTTAAATCCCTTAGCAGGCTGTCCCCATTTGGAAACAGGGTGTCTTCCCCCCGAACTCTTTCCCTCTCCACCTCCGAGAGGATGATCTACAGGATTCATAACAACACCTCGTACCTTTGGACGTCGACCTAACCAGCGTTTCCGCCCCGCTTTACCACTCGACACGCTTTCGTGATCAATATTACCAACCTGCCCAATAGTGGCCGTGCAATCTAATAAAATAGCTCTAATCTCTCCTGATGGAAGTTTTACCTGCGCATAATTCCCCTCTTTTGCCATTAACTGAGCACCGGCTCCGGCACTGCGTGCTAACTGACCACCTTTATTCTTATACAATTGCACATTATGAATTAAGGTACCTGCAGGTATATTCCTTAAAGGCAAACTATTTCCAGCTTTTATTTCCACCGTTTTTCCCGATATAATTTTATCACCTACTTTAACTTCTGCCGGCGCAATTATATATTTCTTCTCACCATCAGAATACTGCGTTAGAGCAATTCTGCTCGTTCTATTTGGATCATATTCAATTGAAACTATTTTACCCTCTATATCTTTCTTAATTCTTGCAAAATCAATAATGCGGTATTTTCGCCTATGCCCGCCGCCTCTATGTCTTACAGTAATCTTTCCCCTAACATTACGTCCACTCTTTTTATTCAACGATACAGTAAGACTTTTTTCCGGCTTGCTTTTTGTAATCTCATCAAATGCCGGCAACACTGAAAATCTTCTACTTGGAGTTGTTGGTTTATATTTTTTTATTGCCATAATTGTTCACTAAATAAATTCTATTTTATTGCCTTCCTTAAGTGTTATAACAGCCTTTTTCCAATCCGGCGTCTTTCCCTCAACAAGTCTGACCCTCTTCTTTTTACCCTGTATCTTTACAGTATTAACCTTTTCTATTTTTACCTTAAATATCTTCTCTATTGCATTTCTGATTTCAATTTTATTTACGTTACAACCCACTTTGAAGACATACTTATTCTGTTTCTCACCAAGTTCAGTGCTTTTCTCAGTAATTAGCGGGCTTTTTATAATTTCGTACATGCTTTTCATACTTTACGCATCATCCTGTTTGAAAAATTAGCAAAGCTATCTTTATCACTAAATAAAATATCGTGCGCTAAAATATCATACGTGCTAACACTAGATGAACTTATAACTCTTATACCCGGCAAATTCCTCATAGATCTGAATGTGTTCTCACTTATCTTATCTTTCACAACCAAAACTTTTTCTCCCTGACAAAACTTTGAAAAAATTTCGGCTGCATCTTTTGTCTTTCCACTTTTAACAACAAGGTTGTCTATCAACATTATTTGATTATTCTTATACTTAACATTCACTGCAGACCTTAAAGCCAAATCTTTTACCTTTTTGGGGATAGAGTAATGAAAATCCCTTGGTTTCGGACCAAAAGTAACACCGCCTTTTCTCCATAGAGGAGATGAATTACTTCCTGCACGTGCCCTGCCCGTTCCTTTCTGCTTCCAAGGTTTTGCGCCTCCCCCTCTAACTTCACCCTTCGTCTTAGTATTAGCTGAACCCTTTCTCCTATTTGCCAGATACATTCTCACTGCTTGCTGCAGAACTGATTCATTAACTTTTTTATCAAATATCTTATTATTCAGCTTCATTTCTTCTGATTCTTTCTTATCAATACCATATACTTTAATACTTGCCATAATAATTAACTCTTCTTCTCAGCTTTTTCTACTATTACAATTTGTCTACTTGCTCCGGGAATAGCTCCATTTATAGCCAATAAATTTTTCTCTTTATCCAACTTCACAATTTTAAGACTTTGTATAGTAACTCTTTTGTGCCCCATCTGTCCCGGCAATTTCTGCCCCTTAAATACACGCGAAGGAGAAGCGCTGGCGCCTATGGACCCTGGAGCTCTGTGAAACCTTGAACCATGAGACGCAGGTCCTCCTTTAAATCCCCATCTCTTTATTACCCCTGCAAACCCCTTCCCTTTAGAGGTTCCACATACATCAACAAAGCTTCCTTCCTCGAAAATATCAACCTTCAGTTCTTGCCCTACTTCATAATCATCAGGATTACTTACCCTGAATTCCCTTATATATCTCTTAGGTTTCACTTTTATCTTACTGAACTTGGTTTTTAAAGATTTTGTCAATTTTTTCTCTTTTATATCCTCATACCCTAGCTGAACAGCCTCATAGCCTTCTTTGGCTGATGTCTTTTTTTGCAAAACAACACAGGGACCAGCCTCAATCAAAGTAACAGGTATAGATTCTCCCTTCTCACCAAAAATCTGAGTCATGCCTACTTTCCTGCCTATTAGTCCAGAAAACATCATAATTTCCTATAATTTAACCTCAACATCAACCCCAGATGGTAAGTCAAGTTTCATCAATGCATCCACAGTCTTAGGAGTTGGATCTATAATATCTATCAGTCTTTTATGTGTTCTTATTTCAAATTGCTCACGTGATTTTTTATCAACATGAGGAGATCTTAATACTGTAAATCTTTCTTTTCTCGTCGGCAATGGAATGGGCCCTATAACAATGGCACCCGTTTTCTCGACCGTCTTAACTATCTCCTTAACAGATTGGTCAAGCAGCCTGTGGTCGTTAGCCTCTAACCTTACCCTTATTTTTTCTTTTGGCATTTCTTTATCCTTAAATGCGTACCACTACTTAATAATTTCACTTACGACACCAGCGCCTACTGTCCTTCCTCCCTCTCTTATCGCAAATCTCAAACCATCTTCCATTGCTATCGGAGCTATCAATTCCACCTCTAAATCTACATTGTCTCCCGGCATTACCATCTCT
>DAOVHI010000087.1 GCA_030671985.1 bacterium | reverse complement strand
GTTAATACTTCAATGTTTGTTGCTATATTTTTTGGAGCATTGATTCTTAAAGAAAGAATAACAATAAAACATTTGATTTCAGCTATTATTGCTTTTTTAGGTGTTTTTTTGGTAATTCGCGGATAGTAGTGTTTGCTTTATTAAAGCACTCTTTCAGGAGCTGAAATCTATCGCAGTTGTGACCAGTTTCACTCTGCACTTGCCTTTAGAAATTTCTCCAAGCAAGTGGGCTTTTTCTCCTGCCTCAGAAAGAGAAGACATTGCTTTGTCAACATCTTTGCTGGAAACCACAAGTATCATCCCAATTCCCATATTAAACACTTTGAACATTTCCTTTGCTTCGATATTGCCTTCCTTCTGAATTTGTTCAAATATATGCGGTGTTTTCCATGTTTTTGTATTTATATGAGCCTGACAATCTTTTGGCAGAACCCTTGCAAGATTTCCTTCGATGCCTCCGCCGGTTATATGCGCCATGCCTTTTATCTCACATTTACCTAAAAGTTTCATAACTGCCTTGACATAAATTCTGGTAGGAGTTAAAAGCTCTTTCTTTAATTGCAAACTAATTTTATCAATATTAAACACCTTTCTTACTAGAGAAAATCCATTGCTGTGCAGTCCTGAGGATTGAAGTCCTATTATGATATCGCCTGAAGTGATATTTGCTCCGGTTATTATTTTGTTTTTATCAACAATTCCTACAGTAAATCCTGCAAGTTCATATTCGCCCGGTTTATAGAATCCTGGCATTTCTGCCGTTTCTCCGCCAATCAAAGCGCACTCCGCTTCTCTGCATCCATTAACAATTCCTTCTACAACACTTGCCGCGCTTTTAACATTAAGACCGCCTGTAGCTAGATAATCCAGAAAAAACAAAGGCTTTGCACCCTGCACAACAAGATCATTCACACACATTGCCACCAGGTCTATTCCGACAGTGTTGTATGTTTTGCATTTGCAGGCTATTTCAAGTTTTGTACCGACACCATCGGTTGCGCCAACAAGAACAGGTTTACTGTACTTAGCTATATCAGGCTCATAAAAGCCGGCAAAACTACCTAAACCGCTAAGCACCCCTTTATCAAAGGTGGATTTTGCAAGGGGTTTTATTATGTCTACAAATTTATCCCCTTTTTTTATATCTACACCGGCTTTTTTGTATGTTAATTTTTTCATCTTTCACCGCAAAAAAACAAGACCCGGAGAGTAACACGCCGAGTCTTGTTCATTAATAACATATTTGCCTCTAACCAGGCATCCTTTCTTGCATTATTTTCCCCGGCTTGAAGCAAGCAACTTTTCTTGCAGGGATGGGAACTTCTTTGCCAGTCTTTGGATTGCGTCCCAATCTGGCTTTTCTTGACTTTTGCTTAAAAACACCAAAGTTGCGCAATTCAACTTTTTCTCCTCTGAGCACACTATCACACACATGATGCAACAGTTTATCAACTATTTTTGCCACGATTACCTGAGTTACTCCCAATTCTTCCGAAATCTTTATTACAATATCTCTCTTTGTCATTCCCGAATCCCTCTACTAATTTTTCTTTATCTTGTCCGCTATTCGATCTAATGCATTTCTAACATTGGCAATAATAGACGCATCCTCAACAACGCTATCTTCTGCTTGTCCTTGAACATTTGTTCTTTCGTCAGGTTCAACAACAACCGTTTTCACAAAAAGCACTCTATATCCAATATAAGCTCCTGCTGTCAAAATAGCTGCTAGTATTACAACAATGAAAAACTTAATTAAGCTTCTTTTGATTTTTGGGATAATTACAGTCGTCAGCATACTTATCTTTGCAAGATCATCCCTTTTGCCTTCAAGTCCTCCTAATCGTTTATTTAGAAATATATAGGAAACATGCCAGTCGTTTTCCAGTTTTCTGGATTGCATATCTGAGGCAGCTAGATTACTCAACGAAACAGATTGGCTAAGAATACTTGATATTTTGTTATCAGGACTGTATTGTTTTTCAAGCACACCGCTTATTGACTCATACTTACGGGCGAGATGACTCTTGGACTCCATACATCCCTGTTTTTTTTCTGCGCCTATAGAAGTTGATTTTTCTTCGCCTTGTTTCAGAAAGTCTCCAAATGTGATCCACATCTGAATAAACTCCTTAAGGGCAATAATATCTGCTTCTAATTTTCTATCACGCATTCTTTTTACCCCGTCTTTCCAAGCGATATTTTTCCAATCTTAACTTCTGTAAAAAACTGTCTATGTCCCATCTTACGGCTGTAGCCCTTGCGTCTTTTCTTTTTAAACACTATGATTTTTTTTCCCTTGCCATGCAGGATAACTTCTCCTGAAATCTTGGCATTCTCCATATGACCTTTATCCATGGTCACAGTTTCATTATCAGAAACAAGAATAGGGTCAAAATTAATCTTATCGCCAACATCCTTTTCAACCTTATCTATTTTTATAACATCTCCCTCTTTAACCTTGAACTGCTTATCTCCCGCAACAATAACCGCTTGCACTTTATATCCCCTTTCAATTTGTTAGCGAAGACTACCATACACATAAATGATTGTCAAACTCAAATATCGTCCGCACCATAGTGTTACAAACATTTTATTTCCGAAACTTCCACATTCATATTTATATCTGATTCTAAAATGATTTTCTTGTTGTATGTTAATTCCAATCCTGTCATTGTTCTCTTATAATGTTTAATGAGGTAAGAAGATATAGATGGATGAATTTTTACCCAAATAGTCTTCATTGATCTTGTTGCGCATAATTGTTCTGCTTTTCTTTGCAATTCAATACATGTAGTTGCCAATGATTTTATATTTCCATTTCCCTTACAATAAGGACAAACTTGGAATAGGTAATCCGAGATACTTTGTTTAACTCTTTGTCTGGTCATTTCTAAAAGACCAAATTTGCTCAATCGAGCCATTGTAGTCTTGGCCCTGTCCTTTTTTAGGGCATTTTTAAAGACTTGCAATAATTCATGTTTATGCTTTTCATACTTCATATCAATAAAAGCAATTATTATAATTCCACCCATATCCTTGAGACGGAGATGACGAGCTATTTCTATAGCGGCTTCAAGATTAGTTTTTAAAATGGTATCGTCCAGAGAGGTTTTTCCTACATATTTTCCCGTATTTACGTCTATAGAAACAAGAGCCTCTGTTTGTTCAATTAATATCCAACCACCGCTTTTTAATCTCACTCTACTCCGCAACACTTTATCTATCTCTTTTTCTAAATTATATTTATCAAATAACTTTTGTTTTTTATTATATAATTTTATCCGAGATTTCATTTCAGGCAGTACACCGCCAACGAACTGTCTCAACTTCTTATACTCATCCTTTGAATCTATTAGCACCATCTGAATATCGGGATGCAATAAATCTCTCACAAGTCTGTGAATTAAATTGTACTCCTGATAAACTACAGTCAGGGCATCAGATATTTTTGCTCTTTTTTGAATTTTGTTCCAAAGTCTTACCAAATAATTAATTTCATCATTGAATTCTTTTTCTGTCTTTCCAGCGCCTCCCGTTCTAATAATAAGCCCCATATTATCAGGCTTAATTTTTTTTACTATCTCCTTTAAGCGATATCTTTCATTTTGATTATCTATTTTTCTGGATACCCCTATATGATCAACTGTTGGCATCAAAACCAAGAATCTACCGGGGATGGAAATAAAAGATGATAGTTTTACGCCCTTTGTTCCTAATTGTTCCTTTATTACTTGAACAAGTATTTCCTGACCATTAGCTAGTATATCTGTTATAGACTCTTTTTTGTGAGACCTTTTCGAAATTGTTTCACCATTTCCCCCGTACTCTTCTACGTCCTCCGGCACTGTTGAAGAAGTTGCTATATCTTTAACGTGTAAAAATCCGTTTTTCTCCAACCCTATATCTACAAATGCAGATTGTATGCCCGGCAATACCGCTTTCACTATGCCTTTGTAAATATTACCCGCAATGCGTCTTTCTCCCATCCGTTCAACAGCAAATTCAGCTAACACACCTTCTTCCAATAATACTGTTCTTACCTCATAGGCGTCTACGCTTATGAATAATTTCTTTTTCATTATATTTGTCCTAAAATTGTTCGTTTAGTGCCGGAGGAGGGAGTCGAACCCTCACGGAGTTTAAGCTCCACCGGATTTTGAGTCCGGCGCGTCTGCCAGTTCCACCACTCCGGCAAGTTTCATCAATTGCATTCTGCTACAAGAGGGCCTGCAAGTTCTTTAAGAAAAAAGAGCTTTCCGGCTAAAGTTGGCATAAAACTGGAAGGGATCCAGATACTTGGACCATGTCTTAAAGTAACCCAGAGAGACAATCCCTGCCACATCATTCCTCTTCCCAGTGTTCCGTCACATCCGCCGATTATTTTATCAGCTTTGAGAAATAGCCCCGGTCCAATTGTATTGGCAAAACATGGAACCAGAGTTGTGCGGCTCTTAAAACTGGTTACCGCATTCTGTTCTACGGTCAAAGGATGCAGTTTTGCTCCCAATCTGTAACACTGCTTATTCCATTCCTCTTCAGAAGAGAATTCTGCGGCAAAGTGCGGTTCCCAAAAAGCAATATGAAATACTCGTCCAATGCCAAAAACAACTACAAGCTTTGCCCCATCACTTTTGAGCCGTTCTATCTTTTCTGAATATGTTGGAAGAACATTCTTGAGCGCAAAATTTCGTTGGTCTTTTGGGACAGTTAGATCTCCGAGCGGACCATAAAAAGCTTGCTGCATTGCATTTTGAAAAGCTCCTACATTATCGGAAGGCAATGTATTTCCGTCTTTATCGCTCCATTCATCCATATTGAACCCATAAACATGTTTGCAATCCACATTCCATTCTTTTAGAAAGTAAACAGCCCACTTATACATTCCCATCGGACCAACAGGCAATATAAACGCTATCTTCCTGCCTTCATCTCTTGCCTTTCTAATCTCTACAGCTATTTCATGACCCATCATCGCATTAAAGTCACCTAATGTTTCGCATGAAACAGGTTTAAATTCTTTGTTCCACCAATCCTGACGGTCAGTGATTGTTTCAGGTGGATTATTACAACATTTATCCAGCTTCTCCATATCCCACCCTTTCGGAAAGAAATTCTCCAGCAAAGACCCTTTAATTGTACTCATTAAATCCATAATTATTTCCCCTTATTTTTTGTATAATACCTTATTCTTCAACAATTTCTCCAAGACATTATCCTGAGGGAATGGATGTCCTTTATGCTGTCTGAATCCTTCGGCATATTTTACTCCGATCTCATTTCCCCCTTTGCTTGAGAGCTCCTTCATAGTCTCTGTGTACTTATCCATACCGTGCTGTCTTTTTAACCATGATCGTTGACTCTCATGCTTCTTTAACATCCTTGTTTTTATTTCCATTACATCTTTAATATCTACATAAAATTGAGGATGCACAGGATTGCCAAATCTGTCCTTTAAATCCAGTGAATCTCCATAGTATAGATATGGAATTTTGGATGTTGCCTTCGCCGGATTTGCAGAACCTGTGTGATAATTAGGAATTGGTGCGTTGAAACACGCGTCCCACACTAAATCAGCAGTTATCTCATGGTCTTTCATGTAATCCTGAGGAGACATGGTAATAACAATATCAGGGTCTATTTTTCGTATCATTTCTGTAACCATGAATCTTGTCGGATTATCAAATACAACATGCAGACAGGATATGCCGCAGGTAACGTATTCCGCTCCAAGCAACTTTGCTGACGCCTCAGCTTCCGCATATCGTTTTCTGCTTAGATCTGCAGGAACATACTCAACAGATCCCATATCTCCCGAACCCACAGTTCCAATAACTATTTTGTGTTTCCCTTTTTTGAGTAAAGCAAGGGTTCCTGCCATAATAAACTCTACATCATCGGGATGCATCCCAATTCCAAAAACCTTCATAATTCTATACTCTCCATGTTCTATTTTATATATTTTATACTATGTTCGTGTTTTTTTCACTATCAAATTTCATGGCGGTATTTCCTTTGACCATATCTGATTCATATTTTAGACAACACATTAAACGACCGCACAAACCGGATATTTTTGAAGGATCTAAATGAGAATTCTGAGACTTAGCATCTCGAATAGTAACTGTTTGAAACTCCTTAATAAAACTTGTACAGCAAAGAACTCTCCC
>DAOVHI010000025.1 GCA_030671985.1 bacterium | reverse complement strand
GTAATAAAGTCATACGCTTTTCCATTGATTTTTACAGGAACGCCTTTTTTAAATTCAATTGTTATATACGTCGGCTTGTTTGGCGCTTTTAACGGATTTTTGGTTAAGAAATAGATCTCTTCTGGTGGTTCTCGCCAAGGATCTTCCAAAACGCCGCATTCAATGCTTCGCCCGTAAAGATTAATGTCAATGCTGTAAGGACTTTTCTTTGTAACGTCGACGGGGATTTTATGCTTTATCGCATAATCTATCTCTTCTTCTCTTGATTTAAGTTCCCATTCCCTCAACGGCGCAATTACTTCTATATCCGGATTTAAAGCCGCAAAAGTTGCCTCAAATCTGACCTGATCATTACCTTTGCCGGTACACCCATGTACTACCGCATCAGCTTTTTCCTTCTTTACAATCTCCAAAAGTCTTTTTGCGATAAGGGGGCGACCAAGCGCAGTGGCCAGGGGATATTTGTTCTCATATAATGCGCATGCCTTTAAAGAAGGGAATACATAATTTCTAACAAATTCTTCCCGCAAATCTTCAATATATATCTTAGAAGCGCCTGTTTTTATCGCCTTTTCTTTAAGCGGCTCAAGGCACTCTCCTTGACCAAGGTCTGAGGTATAAGCAATAATCTCAGCATCATATTTATTCTTTAGCCAGTGAATTATAATGGAAGTATCAAGCCCTCCTGAATACGCAACCACAATTTTTTCCATAGGATATTTCTCCCTTAATTAATTTTTTAAAAGAAGGTTTAAGACAGCCTTCTGAACATGCAGTCTGTTTTCCGCCTCATCAAATACAATTGAATTTGGGCCGTCCATTACTTTATCTGTTATTTCTTCACCTCTATGTGCAGGCAGACAGTGCATAATTAAAACATCAGGACTTGCATTTGAGAGAAGCTTTTTATTTACCTGAAATGCCTGAAACGCCTTATTTCGTATTTTTTTTTCTGATTCCTGCCCCATACTTGCCCATGCATCAGTGTAAACAATATCAGCGTCCTTGACCACCTCTTCGGGGTCGTTGGAAATAAACAAATTATTGGCTGTTATGTCTTGAGAAGGCTCATATCCATTTGGACATGCAATTTTAAGTATCATACCTGTTTTCTCAGCGCCATATATCCATGAATTGCAAACATTATTTCCATCACCTATGTAAGCAAGCTTGATGCCTTCCAATCTGCCTTTTTTCTCAAGTATTGTGAACATGTCTGTGAGTATTTGACACGGATGCAGAAGATCCGTAAGCGCGTTGATTACTGGAATGTTTGTAAATTTTGCCAGATTAATGACATTCTGATGTGAAAAACTGCGTACAACAATACCGTCTACCCAGCGTTCAAGATTTTTAGCTACATCCAAAACCGTTTCTCTGTCTCCTATCTTTTCTCCTATCAAGCGCTCATAAATCGCATGTCCTCCGAGCTGATACATGCCTGTTTCAAAGGTCATTCTTGTTCTAAGAGAGGGTTTTTCAAAAAGCATTGCTATGGTCTTCCCAGCCAGCAGGTCGTTATGGCTTTTACCTTGCTTTTGTTCTTTCTTTAACTGTGTTGCAAGCTCAAAGATTTCATAAATCTCTTGTTTTGATAGGTAATTTATTGATATCAAATCTTTTTTCATAGGTAATCTCCAAGAATTTTATCCAATATATTAATAGCTTTATCAATCTCTTTTTCAGATACAACAAGAGGAGGCAGAAAACGCAAGACATTGCCTGAAGCACAGTTTATCAATAACCCTGCTTTTTGACATTTCTCAACAATCTCTTTACATTCAAAGTCCAGTTCAACTCCAATCATCAAGCCAATACCACGAACTTTCCTAATAAAAGAATATTTCTTTTTGAGCATTTCAAGTTTGTTCTTGAAGTAATCACCCATTTTCAAAGCATGTTGAGGTAAATCATCTCTAAGTATTATTTTTAGAGTTGTTAACGCAGCGGCGCAGCAAAGAGGATTTCCGCCAAATGTTGATGCGTGATCTCCCGGTCCAAAGCCTGAACCGGTTTTGTCTTTAGCGATCAATGCTCCAATAGGTAGTCCGCCTCCTAAACTCTTTGCCAGCGTTATCATATCCGGCTCTACATTATAGTGCTCATAAGCGAATAGCTTTCCTGTTCTTCCGAGTCCGCATTGTACCTCGTCAAATATTAAAAGAATTTTTTCCTTATCACAAAGCTTTCTTAATTCAATCATAAAATCCTTCTTCGCCATATGAATACCGCTCTCTCCCTGAACAGGTTCAAGCATAATTGCGCAGGTTTTATCGCTGATACATTTTTTAACGCTTTCTATATCATTGAAAACAGCATGCTTAAATCCAACCGGCAAGGGATTAATGCCTTTCTGATATTTTGCATTATCTGTCGCTGTAATAGTTGCCAGAGTTCTTCCGTGAAAGGATCCTGTCATTGTAATTATTTCGAATCTTTCCGGTTCTGTTGATTTTCGTGCAAGTTTTATAGCGGCTTCATTCGCTTCTGCGCCGCTATTGCAGAAGAAGCACTTGCCTTCAAAAGAGTGTTTAATGAGTAATTCTGCCAGTTTCGCCTGTTGTTTAATATGGTAAAAATTTGATACATGAATCAGGGTGGAAACTTGTTTTTTAACAGCTTTTATAATTTCAGGATGGCAGTGCCCTAACGCATTAACCGCAATTCCTGCAAGAAAGTCCAGATACTTCTTCCCGTCAGCATCCCAGACATAAGTCCCTTTCCCTTTTACGAGAGCAATGGAACGCTCACCATAAGTGTTTATTATGTATTGCTTGCTTAATTTTTGAATTTCAGAAGTTTTCATAATAATTAAAAATTAGTTTTTAATAAGTTCTGTCCCTATGCCTTTATCAGTAAATATTTCCAATAACAAGGAATGCAGAATTCTTCCGTCAATGATGTGCGATTTTTTAACACCTGCTTCTAATGCTCTTTCGCATGCATGTATCTTTGGTATCATTCCTCCGGTAATCACGCCTCTTTTTTTAAGAACTTCTATCTCAGATACTTTGAGCGTAGACATTATTGATTCCGCATCAGATTTGTCCTTTAATATGCCTGGAACATCCGTTAACAAAACCAGTTTTTGAGCTTTCAGAGTAGCAGCAATCTCTGAAGCGGCAGTATCTGCATTTATATTGTAGGTTTCTCCGTTTTTGCCTAGTCCAAGCGGCGTTATTACAGGAATGACGCCTTGATTACAAAGCTCATCCAATTTTTCAGGCCGTATTTTTGTGATTTGTCCTACAAATCCCATATCCTTATCTGTTTCAAGTTTGGCTGCCATAATAAGAGATTCTGATTTTCCATTAATTCCTAAAGCGTTACCTCCTGATTCATTGATCAGAGAGACAATCTCTTTATTTGCATTTTCAAAAAGAACTTGTTCAACGACCTGAATTGTTTCTTTATCGGTAACACGCAATCCATCCACAAATTTAGATTTCTTTCCTATTTTCTTGAGCGCTTCAGTTATAGCTTTGCCGCCGCCATGCACAATAATCGGGTTCATTCCGACATATCTCATAAACACAATATCCTGCATAATGGCTTTTTTTGTTTTTTCGTGCTCCATTGCGCTTCCGCCATATTTTATCACTACTTTTTCCCCATGGAACTTTTTGATATATGGCAGTGCTTCTATGAGAACCTTTGCTTTTTCAATCAGTTTTTCCATAATTAATTCAATTCCTCATGTGTGATAATGCGCATTTATTTTCACATATTCTTCTGATATATCGCAAGTATACGCAGTTGAAGCGTAATCTCCAACATTTAGGTTGATTGTTATTGTGATTTCTTTTTCTTTCAATATTTTGCGCAGTTTTTCCGGAGAGAAATTTGTGCTTATACTATTGTGAACTATTGGTTCAGAGTTAATTGCAGCATCAATTTTCCCGGGCTTAATTTTTATTCGCGCAGCGCCTAAACTGGAGAGGATTCTTCCCCAATTTGGATCGCATCCGTTAAGCGCCGTTTTTACCAGATTGGAATTGGCTACTGCTTTAGCTGCGCGTCTGGCATCCTTTATGTTTCTCGCGCCTTTAATCTGGACTTCAACCAGTTTTGTTGCGCCTTCACCGTCAGCAGCGATCTTTTTTGTAAGATATGCACATACATGATTAAGTGCACAGGTAAATTTCTCATATTCAGGTGTGTTGAATTTAATTCTTTTATTTCTCGCCAGACCGTTTGCCATAATGATAACTGTATCGTTAGGACTCATATCTCCGTCTACTGTCAACATATTAAATGTAGTATTTACACACTCTCTCAAAGCCGTGAATAATTCTTCGTATTCTATGCAGGCATCTGTGGTTATAAACGCAAGCAGTGTGGCCATATTAGGAGCAATCATTCCCGAGCCTTTAGCGATTGCGCCGATTTTTATATCATCCTTTGTTCTACCTTTAATCCCTGTATCTACGGCAATTTCTTTTACAGCACTATCAGTTGTGAGAATGGCCTCAGCGGCATCTTTAGAGCCATCCACAGCAAGTTTGTCGGAGATATCTTTAATACCTTTTTTAATTTCATTCATAGGAAGCGGTTTCCCAATTATTCCGGTGGATGCGACGAGCACCCCTTGTCCGTCTATATTCAGGCATTTCGCAGTGTATTCAGACATTTCTAACGCATTGTCTCTTCCTGCGGCACCATTGCATGCGTTAGCATTGCCGCTATTAGTTATAATTGCCTGAGATTCTTTTTTTCGCAGTCTCACTAGATCAAGTAAAACATGGGCGGATTTAATCTGATTTGTTGTAAATAAACCCGCAGTGACAGCAGGTTTGTCTGAAAAAATAAGAGCAAGATCTTTTTTGGATGATTTTATTCCGCAACACGTTCCAGCCGCCTTAAATCCGCGAGGGGCTGTAATGCCGCCTTTTATTATCTTCACAGAATTGTCCTTATGGAAACACCGGTGTAAAATTCAAACCGGCGGTTTCTTCAAGCCCGCATGCTATGTTCATATTTTGCACGGCCTGACCACTGGCGCCTTTTACTAAATTGTCAATGGCAGAAATAATGATAATTTGATGCGCTTCTTTGTTTGGAAAGATACCTATGTCGCAGTAATTTGAGCCATAAACATGTTTGGTTTGAGGAGCTGTACCTTCAGGCAGTATCCGAATAAAAGGACTCTCTTTATAAAAGTCTTTATATGTATCAAACACGTTGGCGGACTTATTATCCTGTACAGAAACGTAGGTTGTGCTTAGGATACCGCGCGTTACAGGGATCAAGTGCGGCGCAAATGCAACTTGTACAGCGCTTGATTCAGTTACCGTAAGTTCCTGAATCATCTCCGGCAGATGTCTGTGCGTGTTTATATTATAAGGAGCAATGTTTTCATTTACTTCTGAAAACAGGCTTTTCTGATTCAAGCTTCTTCCTGCCCCTGAAGCGCCGCTTTTTGAGTCCACAATAATGGAACCTGTTTTTACCATTTTATTTGCGATGAGCGGTTTAAGGGCAAGGATCGCGCCTGTTGGATAACAGCCCGGATTAGCGATAAGTTTTGCCTTCTTAATATCGGACTTATATATCTCGGGAAGCCCGTATACTGCTTCCTTAAGTAGTTCAGGATAAACATGTTTGGTTTTATACCATTTTTCATATATATCAGCATCTTTAAGTCGAAAATCCGCGCTCAGGTCAATAACAATCTTTCCCAGCTTTAGAAATTGGTTAGTTATATCCAAGCCGGAACAATGTGGAAGCGCCATAAAAATAACATCAGCTTTTTCTGCAACTTGTTCAGGGTTTTTTAGCGTGTTACATGGCAACGCTGTCTGGTTATACATATGGGGAAATGCTTCACTGATATTTGATAGAGATTCTCCTTTTCTCGTCAAGGATACAATCTCCACGTCAGGATGATTCAGGAGAATTCGTATTAGTTCAACTCCCGTATAACCTGTTGCGCCAACAATCGCTACTTTTATCATATTCAACCTCTTAATATTTTGGAAGTTTTATTCTATATACATATGCAGGGCATGTCAATGTAAAGCCTTTATCTTATCAAACTTACCATTTGTTTGAATTTAGCCGTACCGGCTTCTTTCAACAACTCAAACATTGCCATTTCTGTAGAGACGGGGATTGCGCCTGCCTGAGCCATTCTTTCAAAACCTGTTTCTCTATTATTTTCGGTTCTGGATGATATAGCGTCTTTAACGAAGAAAATAGAATATCCTGATTTCAGCCCGTCTAAAGCTGTTTGCGTTATACAAACATGAGATTCTATGCCGCACAATATTATGTTGTCTTTTTTCAGTTCATTCAATTTCTTCGAGAAATCACTATTACCAAAACAGCTAAAGCATATTTTCTCTATTGGCTGCCATGGCATTATTAAATCTTTTATTTCGGAAATGGTTGAGCCTAATCCTTTTGGATATTGCTCAGTCACTATAATCGGAATATTAAGTATTTCAGCGGATTTTATTAATGCAACAGCATTGCTGACAACAGTACGATAGTCGAATATTTTAGGAATAATCCTTTCCTGTATATCAACAACAACAAGTACACTGTCTTGTATGGAAAGATTTTTCATACCATCGTCTCCATTTACTTATTTGAGTATTTTTAATTATATCAGAGGATTATTTATCTTACAACCGATAGGGGCAAAACCGTATTTTTGCCCTTTATTGTATGATTTTTATTGTTTCTTTTATCCGACAGGTCACGACCTGTCCCTACATATTTTGATTATTCTCTAAATTTTATTTAATTTGCGCACAACGACCAAGCCCAGCGATTGAGAGCCAACGCCGAAAGGTGGCTGGAAAAAGTCAGGTGCAGTGACCAGTTGAGAGTTCTAAGTTTCAATTTTTCTTCCATGTCCAAATATACTATCTGATAAGGTGCCGAAAGTTATTGCTAAAACACGTAAAAGCAATTCAGACTGTTTTCCTTCAAATTTTCTTTTTAGCTGTGTGTATTGTTTCCCAAAAGGACGACCCATTTTATCAATTTCTTCCAGTTCCTTATTATCAACACTAACAAATTCTCCAGCCATTAAGGCATCCTCTACTTCTTTTTCCTGCTTTGTTAACTCAATATTTCTATTCATTTTACTCACCTCTTGATGGACACAGGTCATTAAGAATGCATTCACCACAAACTGGTTTTCTTGCCTGACATATTTTCCTGCCGTGGGATATGAGTAAAAACGAGAATTGCGCCCATTTATCTTTCGGCACAATATTCATAAGGTCTTTTTCTATCTTTTCAGGATTATCATTCTTGGTTAAGCCCAGTCTCTGCGATAATCTTTTCACGTGAGTATCAACTACAATGCCTTCTATTACTCCATACGCGCTTGTAAGCACAACATTTGCTGTTTTTCTTGCAACTCCGGGAAGCAGTAACATCTTTTCCATTGTGTTTGGAACTTGCCCATCAAATTTTTCCATGAGCATCTTACAGGCATTTTTTATATTTTTTGACTTATTCCTGAAGAAGCCTGTTTGTCTTATGTCTTTTTCTAATTCAGAAAGTTCTGCGTTAGCATAATCCTCTACAGATCTATATTTCTCAAACAATACTTTTGTTACTTTATTTACCATTTTATCTGTACATTGCGCAGATAGTATTGTTGCGACAAGAAGCTGAATAGGATTTCTATAATGCAGAGCAATCTTTGGGTTATGATATTTTTTTATCAGTCTGGAAATTATGAGAGAGAGATGTTTTCTTTTGTCTGCTTCCAATAATCCTTGAACTCCTCGTATTTTTGAGTTGTCTTTTGTTTGAGGGATTGTGGCAGAAGAGCTTTCATAGCTAAAAATACTGTCTTTGCCTTTGGAAATATAAGCGACTCTCCCGTGAATTTACTATCCTTTGGAAGAAGAACCACTAGAAGAACGAGCAGTACGCCTACAATACATGCGCCTTTAATAAAACCGAACAGAACTCCTCCTACATGGTCAAGCCATCTTAAGGGAGATTTTTTCACAATCTTATTGCAGAAATGTCCAAGCACCAGAATAGCTCCGGCAACAAGAGCAAAAAGCACTATAAAGCATAACCCCTTTATTAACACCGAATCACCCGTCTTTTCTCTAAGCATTTCAACTAAAAATACATAGAAATGGCTGGCAATAATATATCCGAAAATAATAGCGGCCAGATTTATAACGGTCTTGAAAAACCCTCTAATTCCGCTCCATATAGTTACTATTCCCAGAATCAAAATTATGACGATATCCAGAACATTAAGTGTCATTATAATTCTCCGCGTTTTTCCATGGCTTTAGCTAATGTTGCCTGGTCTGTATACTCAATATTCCCGCCGACAGGAATACCTCTGGCAATTCTGGTCACTTTAATTTCTAACGGCTTTATTATCTTCCCGAGATACATTGCTGTAGCTTCGCCCTCTGTATCAGGATTTGTTGCCAAAATAACTTCCTTGGCGCCTGCGGATATTCTTTCAATAAGTTCTTCTATTTTTAAGTCATCGGGACATATCCCGTCAAGCGGAGATATAGCGCCCATTAACACATGATATGTTCCTTTATATGTTCCTGTTTTTTCAATGGCATTTATATCATTTGGTTCTTCAACAACGCATATTATGTTCTTATCTCTACTTGGATCTACGCAGATTGCGCAGCGCTCCCCTTCCGACAGATTATTGCATATAGAGCAATACCTTGTTTTTTCCTTTATATCTATAATAGCTTGCGCAAGTTCCCTAGCTTCTTCTTTAGGTGTTTTCATTATATGAAATGCCAATTTTTGAGCACTTCTTGGTCCAATGCCGGGAAACTTACCCAATTCTTTAACTAGTTTCTCAAGAGATTCTGTATAAAACACGCTTTTCCCTTTATGCCATAAGTCCCGGTATATTTAGTCCGCCTGTTAATTTGCCCATTTCTTCTGTAGCCATTTCCTTAGATTTACGCAATCCTTCGTTGACAGCTGCAACAACCAGATTTTCAAGCATCTCTATATCGAGCGGATCTACTACTTCCTTATCAATTTTGATACTTGTTATTTCCTGATTCCCACTAGCTATTACTGTAACCATACCGCCGCCAGCAGTAGCTTCTACCGTTTTATCTGCCATTTCCGCCTGTATTTTCGCCATATCCTTCTGCATTTTTTGTGCTTGTTTAAGAAACTTACCTATTCCCGCCATTTTCTATGTCCTCCTTTTTTTTGCTAATTTTAACTACTTCGGCTCCAAATTTTTCCATTACAGTTTTGACTGCAGGGTTGTTTAGTAGTTTTTCGTTCTGTTTATTTTGCTCTTCAACTTGCTGATTTTTGGAGTCTTCATTATTTTTAAACGCATGGTTATCTTTTTCCACAAGCACGCATCTTACTGTTATATTATGTCCTAATACCTCTAATAATGTTTCTTCAATAGATTTTTTTTCAGCTTCAACCTTTTCCAAAAACAATTTGGCGTTTGGTCCAAATCCAATTTCCAATGTACTCATTTTTAGATCTGCAGGAGCTCCTTCCGACAAAAAGACTCCCAATATCATTTTTTGTTTTTTTAATGTTGAGATTATTTTCGGCCACTTTTGTTTTATAATATCTATTGTCAAATCCTGTTGCGTTGGTTCCTCTTGAATTGTTTTCGGCTGTTGAAGCGGAGGAGAAATTGGTTCCGGAGAAGGTTCTGCAATAGAGTACTCGCTTCCTGTTCCCAATTTTTTTTCTAATTCTGTTAGCTTTTCTACAATTTCTCCCAGCATAATAGGAGACATGGTATTGACTATTTTAATCATCGCAATTTCAAGAAAAGCTCTGGGAGTTCTTGTTGTTCTTATGTTCTTTTCAAGAGAAGAAATCATTTCAAGTATCTGCCACAGCAGGCCTTTTTGAAACCGGTTTGTCTGGAGAATTAGTGTCTCCTTTGTATCCTGAGACACATCTACCAGGTTTTCTCCCTGTTTCCCAAGACTAATGAAAAACAAGTTTCGGAAATAGTTAATGAGCCCGTTTGCCACTTGTCCTATATCTTTTCCTTCGTTCACTAATTTATCAATCAGTATTAATAATTTAACAACATCCTTGCGCAATATGTTTTCGGCAAACTGAAAATATATATCCTGACTGACTAATCCCAAAAGACTATTTACAATATCTACGGTAATTTCCTTATCGAGAGAGAAGGAAATTAATTGGTCCAGCACACTCTGAGCATCCCGTATACTGCCATCGGCGTTTTTTGCTATTAAAAACAGCGCTTCGTTAGTTACTTTGATTTTCTCGATTTTAACCATATGTTTTAAATGTTTTACCAAGTCCTGTGTCTGTATTCTTTTAAAAGAGAAGTGTTGACAGCGGGACAGAATAGTTAACGGAATCTTATGAGGCTCTGTTGTTGCAAATATAAATTTGACATGTTCTGACGGTTCTTCCAATGTCTTGAGCAGCGCATTAAATGCTTCAGGTGTAAGCATATGAACTTCATCTATTATGTAAACTCTGTATCTTCCCTGAGACGGTGTATACCTGACATTATCGCGTAAACTTCTAATTTCATCGATTCCTCTGTTGGATGCGCCGTCTATTTCAAGAACATCAATATTATTTCCTTCTGCTATTTCAAGACATATACTGCATTTATTGCAGGGGATTGCTTCTTTTACTTGATGACAATTAAGTGCTTTAGCAAGTATTCTTGCTGTAGATGTTTTTCCAATACCTCTTGGTCCGCTAAAGAGATAAGCGTGTGCTAGATGACCGGATGTTACGGCATTTGTTAAAGTCTTGGTTACGTGCTCTTGCCCAATAACCTCGGAGAATACGCTCGGTCTCCATTTTCTTGCAAGTACCAAATATGACACGAAAAAAATCTCCTCATTACAAACAAGCTCTGCCGCACACCATCTCTTGATCCTGTCTTTTGACTAGTTATTCAACAGCCAGCTCCAGCCAGATATCCCCACAACACCCAAAAGTATTTACTTACCGCTGCTCCCTTCCGGGCCTGACGGGGTTCGCAAGCTTTTGCCGCATAGGATCCGGCTTTCATAACCACCTATTTTACACCCTTCCAAAAAACACATTGACCTCAAGAAGGAATTCAATCCTGCTGTAGCGGATTGCAGGTCACCCCGAGTTTAACCCGGGAATCAGGACACCGCTATCTCCCCATCTAGTGCGGCAGAATTGAAATATTCTATAACTCTAATTATTCTAGCGTATTTGATATAGAGTAGCAAGATTCTTTTTTGCTCCGGAATGTGTAGAATGAATCTTCAAAGCTTTTATCCATGATTCTCTTGCCTTTTGGTAGTTTTTTTGCTTGTAATATGTTAGTCCCAATCTGTTATACGTCTCTGCTAGATACAAGCGGGCTTTTGTATAAGAAGGATTCAAGGTCAGAGCTTTTTGGAACTGCGTAGCAGCTGTATAAAACTGCTGTTTTTCTAAGTATACAGTGCCCATATTAAAAAAGGCAGTAGAATAGGCTGGCGCAATTTCAACTGCTTTTTTGAAATGTGCTAAGGCATCATCGTACTTTCTCTCTGTTGCATATGCATTACCAAGATTATTGTGAACTCTTGGCTCATTCGGTCTGAATCTCAGTATATGATTGTACAGAGTGATTTCATCTTTCCAGTGACGGCTTTGAAAATTAGTAAACACTATTCCTGGAATAATTATCAATGCAAAAAAAGCATAACGAGCTGTATTTAGAACATGTTTATACTTTGCATTTCTTATACGGGAAGTTAAAAAACTTGAGATAATAAGGAATATACCTATTGAAGGAAAGTATAGCCAGTGTTCCGTCAGTTCCGCATTCAATTGCAAAGCGCTTTGATATGGAATAAGACATATCATAAACCATATTGAGCCGAATAGAACAGGTTTCTTCTTTCTAAAAATAATGACAAACAGAATAAATACAAGAGGGATGAGAACTGATAGTATGCCCATTGGCTGGAGAATTGAGGAAGGCACGTGAAGTTCTCTTTGATAATGAAGATTTATTGGGAACAATAGAAGTCTCAGGTATTCGGTAAAAGAGCTGCCCGTAACTAACAAAAGATGGGCTATGTTTATATTTTGTTTGAATAAAAATACTCCAGCCTCGTTCTTTAACAGAGCCAGCCGTGCTAACCCATAAATTAACGAAATTGCAAAAAATATCAGGTAATATCGCAGTTTAATCTTTGGTTTAAAACAAATCCCATACGCTGCAAGAAGTAGGACAAAAATTATAGCGTATTCTTTTGTAAGTAGAGCAAGCATGTAGAAAACGACAGAGAAAAACATGCCCCGGAACTTATTTTGACTGCCGTATGTTATAAATAAGAGTAATGAGCTAAGCATAAATAGAATTGATATCGGATCAGCTCTGCCGGAGATATATGCAATAGCCTCAGTATGAATTGGATGCACAACAAAGAGAAGAGACGTGAAGAACGCTGTCTTTTCTTCCTTAAACAAGGCGAAAATTATTTTATAAAGCAGAATAGCATTTGTGACGTGAAGCAGAAGATTTGTCAGATGATATCCAACAGGATTTCCTTTCCATATGCTGTAATCTATCAAAAATGAAAGCGAGACAATAGGTCTGTAAAAGGTTCCGCCATCACCGGTTTTATAATATAGGAACGACGTAAAAATATCTCCAATATGTTTCCAACTTTTTATATAGGGATTTATTGTAATTAAGCCAATATCATCCCATACAAAACTGTTTTGAAAAGATGTCAGATACGCAGCTATTCCGGCAAGAATAAGTACGAGAATATACTTGCGGTTATTCATTCCTATCCATATATCCCTGGAGAATGAGCTGGCTTGCAATTCTGTCGACTTTTTTCTTCTTTTTTCTGCCTCTTACATTTAAAGCAGTAAGACTTCTTTGCGCAATAACAGTTGTTAATCGCTCGTCCCAATATCTAATCGGAACATGTGCCGAAGAGGCCAGCGCTTTTGAAAATCCCATTACCTTTTCTGCCTGCGGCCCAAGCGTACCGTTCATATTTTTGGGCAGTCCAACAACGACTTCATCTATATGTAGCCGATTTATTAGTTCGCATATTTCATTTATAGTCTGGTCGTCAGATTCTCTGTGAATATTTTCACGTCCCTGCGCTGTTATGCCCAGCTCATCACTTACAGACACGCCTATGCGTTTATCTCCAATATCCAGTCCGAGTAGTCTAACCATTTATTTTTTTTGTATTATTTCAGGAACATGCTTCAAAGCCTGAGCGAGCTTGGATACGTCCTTCCCTCCTGCCTGTGCCATGTCCGGTCTGCCGCCGCCGCTGCCGCC
>DAOVHI010000015.1 GCA_030671985.1 bacterium | reverse complement strand
TCAAGCATGGGATTTTCCACCAATTCCTGTTCTATGGTTTCTTTTAGTTCCAGAAGAGGCATTTGGAGCATACGCAGAGACTGCTGCAACTGAGGAGTCATTACTAACCTTTGTGTTTGCTTTAAAGAGAATTCCTGTTTTAACATAGGTTTCTTTTATCCCTAGCTACTTTCCTTTTTAACTTTTTCAATTTACCTTTTATCTTTTCTTTTTTCTGACTATCCGCATAATCCACAATCAAAATTCCGTTCAAGTGATCAATCTCATGTTGCAACACCCTTGCCATTAAGTGAGAGGCTTTTATTTTTATGATTTCCCCATGTATATCAAGTCCGCTAACAAGAATCCTTTGAGCTCTTTTCACTTCCACAATTATTCCCGGAATACTTAGGCATCCTTCCTCTTCAACGTCCCCGCCCTCCTTTGTTCTAATCTCAGGATTTATTATTGCGAAATGTCCTTTTCCAATGTCTGCTATAATAATGCGCTCCGATATGCCAATTTGAGGCGCTGCTAGACCAACCCCCTTGTTCTCATGCATAATGTTTGTCATTTGAGATACAAGTTCTCTGGTTTCCAGAGTTATTTTGGATACAGAAGAAGCTTTCTTTCTAAGAACACTGTCTCCGAATATTCTAACGAACAAGCTTTTCATATTATTCCTGTTTTTATGTAAACATGTTACTATTCGGTCATAAGGGTGTAAAGATAAAAACCAGTTTTTGAATTATTGACTTTTACGAGGGAATGTTATAATGTTTTTCGTATTATTGAGAAGCCGAAGTGGTGAAATTGGCAGACACGCATGGTTCAGGACCATGTGGAGGCAACTCCTTGGGGGTTCAAATCCCCCCTTCGGCACTATTGTTTTTTAAAAGATGATAGGATTTATTTGTATTTTAGCGGATCGACGTCTTTTGCCGGATCAATCATGATCATGAATTTCTCCACGTCCTTGTATTCAAAGACAATCTTGTTATCTAAGCGATAGGCTTTAAGCTTTTTGCTTTTAATGAGATGCAACATTTCTGCTCTATCAAGATTTAACATTTGTTGAACCTCTTTCCTTGTTAGATATTTTCTCGTTATCATCATCCATTGAATATTACTGTATAATTTATCATTTTGCAAGAAAGCATAACCTGTGCTGATACCACTAAGATAGACTTCCCTCCATTTATTTAATGCTCTTCAAAAATTCACAAAGGGCTTCTTCCCGTTCCTTATCATTGTTTGTAAATTGCATGCCTATATTGTAATTTTCTTCTTTCTGTAAATGCCAGATTACCTGACCATTTAATTCTAAATATTTTTGAATATTCGGAGTAAGAATTCGCGCCTGGAATTTTACCTTCTCTTTTATCCTAGAATATTCTACATCTTTATGTTTCGGTATTTCTATACGAAGCCCGCCCAAACTTACGTCCTTTGCACAGCCATAATATCCAATTAAGTGCTTCCCTAAATCATCTTGCAATCTCAGTTCAACCCCAACATCAACCGCATATCGTGGATGTCTCCTTCTCTCTTTTAGCGTCCAAATTCCTGTTTCCATACGATCTCCTTTTTTTACCAAATTCACGACGAGTTAATTCCATTGCTGTGGCGGATGTTACTATATAACTTACTATTTTGCAAGATGAGACTGAGAACATTAAATGTAGTAGTCAATTGCTTCATCAATCAACATAACTGGAATGCCTTCTTTTATCGGATAGTATTTCTTACAGGTATCGCAAACAAGTTTATCCTCGCCTTCAAGCCTTATATCCCCCTTGCATTTTGGGCATGCCAGAATATTCAGAAGCTCTTTGTCTATAGCCATAGTATTTTTCTCCTCCTATCTGTTAAACAAATTCCTTTTCATAGATTTCCAATGTTTTTTTTGTAGTATTCTGCCAGTTGAATTTCTCTATTTGCTTTATACCGGCATTTATCATATCTTCTCTCAATCTGCTATCGAAAATAACTTTCTCTATTACTTCAGCCAGAGAATCTGCGCTGTTCATCTCTGCGGTTATACCTGCATTTCCGACAACTTCAGGCATTGAAGATACATTAGATGTTACAACAGGCACCTTGCTTGCCATTGCTTCTACAAGAGGCAATCCAAACCCTTCATAAAGAGACGGAAAAACAAACACATCGCAGATCCGGTAAAGAACCGGTAAATCTTCAAAATCTATATTCTGTAGAAAAACTACGTCTTCCGCTATATTGAACTTCTCTGCATGAATTTGAAGTTCTTCAACTCTCTCTTTTCCGCCTCCAACCAGAAGAAGTTTTTGCTCTATTCCTTTTTTTCCAAGTTTTGAATATGCTTCAATAAGCACCTCAATATTTTTATGAGCTTTCATATTGCTTATATTGAGTATATATTTTGCGCGCAGGTTTAGTTTGTCTCTCAGCTTTTCACGTTCTTCTTGAGATGCATCTTTCTTAAAGATTTCAGAGACTCCGTTATAGATCACAACAATATTGTCTTCTTTTACCCCCAAATAATTTACTATATCGGCTTTTGTACTCTCGGATACAGCTATTATCTTTTTTGCTCTTACCGTCATTAGCTTAAATAATGACTTAGCATAGAAATATGCCGCCTTATTCTTGAGAAACTGAGGAAAAATAAGATGTATCAAGTCATGAACGGTAACTATCATTTCTCCCTCATATACAACAGGAATATTATAATGCGGGCAGTGCAAAAATTCGGTATTCCAGAGTTTTAGAGGCTCAATAACTTGTTCGGTTATACCGTAGATCGGTGAATGAAATTTCTTTACAGAAACATTGGGTTTTTGAGCATATTTAGAAAGCTCTTTTTCTCTGCCAAGCAACGTGTAAGTATTAACCTTATCAATATCAAGAATATTTGTGATCAGATTTCTTGTATATGTCCCAATCCCCGAGTGCAAAATCATTCTGGCATCTATTGCAATATTCAAAAACTAATCCCTTTCCAGAGTATCCTTTATTGTTTTATCTCTTTTACCTTATACTTTCTCTGCAACATTCTCAAAGGTCGTCTTATAATCCTCTGAACTTAAAACGGTATCATAAAGACCTATATATTATTCGCGCTCATCAGAATTGCTCTTCTCGCTACAGGTTAATCTATTCTGTGCAATGGCTATCGCTTTATGCAGTTTATCAAGCAGCACATCTCTGGGTGGCAAAATGGTAAAATAATCAGCTACTTTGATATTGCTTTTATGCAATTGCAGCAATTCTACATGTTCGGGATTTTTCCCAACACACAAAATCAAGCCGATGGGCGGATTTTCGCCCTCCATTGATTCGTATTTATCAAGATAGGCAAGGTACAACTCCATCTCGCCTTTAAATGATGCATCGAATTCGCCTATTTTCAAATCTATGACAACAAGAGATTTCAGCTTGCGGTGATAAAACAGCAAATCAAGGTAATAATCCCTGTTGTCAATGGTAATCCGCTTCTGTCGGGCCAGAAAAGCGAAGTCCGAACCCAATTCGATGATGAACCGCTGTAATTCCGCCACAATTGCCGATTCCAAATCCTTTTCGGAATAGGAGTCTTTCAAATCAAGAAAATCCAAAAAATAGGGGTCTCTGAAAACCAGATCAGGAGTAATCTGACTCCCTTCGCCAAGTTGTTTGAGTTCATTTTTAATCGTCTTTTCCGGTTTCTTGCTGATGACAGTACGCTCGTACAGCATTGAGTTTATACGTTCTCTGAAAGTGCGAATACTCCATTTTTCAAGTTTGCACATTTCGATATAGAATTCTCTTTTCAGAGAGTCTTCAATGGGAATTATCATTTTTAAATGAGACCAGCTCAATTGTCGCCACAGTGTAGCGACAATTTTTTCATCTGGGAAAATATCAGCAAATTGCATCATCCTGCGTAAACTTTTTTCAGAAAACGAGCTTCCATAATCTGTTTTTAATTGTCGTGCCAGTGATACGACAATTTGTTTCCCGTATTCAGCCCGTTTTTCTTGTAGTATCTCTTGGTTGACCCGCTTGCCGATTTTCCAGTAGAGCATGGTCATAGCGGCGTTTACTGCTACGGCTAACTGCTGCCTGCTTTGCTCTATCAGCGTTTTGATCTCGCTGAATAAACCTTTCTTTTGACTTAATTCCCTACTCATTACCTAACTCCATTGGACGGATCATTGATTCAATAAAAACAATTTCTTTTCCTGCCTCATATTTTTTCTTTATGTATAATAATTCTTTACTCTTCTTACACTTCAGAAATCCTTTTTTCTTATTCATCTTTTCCATTTAATTTTTAAATCCTCTTATTACCCAAACAGATAGAGCTCTAATAATGAAATAGATTATCCACAGACTCCAAACTCCTGCAAAAAATGCCAAAGGAATTAATAAGAGACTAAGTTTAGCATCATTATATTTTCCTTGAATTCGCTTATAAGAACCCACACTGCTAACCACTATATCAGAATTCATGAGACTCAGTGGTATAAAGGTGACGATTTCATTTGTTTGAACTTTTTTTTGTTGCAAGAATCGTAATAACATATCGTTGCAAATGGGGTATTTTTCAGCTAAAATTTTCAACAATACTCCATCAGACAGATCATCATATTCAGGATACTTGTTCCTGAACTTCTCTAAGAAAAGGCGGTAATCATCAAATGAATTCTTTATTAAATTACTGAGGCTTTGCTCTATTTTTGTCATCTTGTATTGAAGATAGCTAGAACGACAATTATCAAAATGCATAAAAGAAAACACAAATGCTATCGCATATACAATAATTGAAAAAACAATTGTTAATCTTAGGAAGCCTTTTTTGATGTTCATTGAATCTCCTATTTTCATTATTTTAAAGACATTATATCTCATTCTAGTCCACTTCCCAATAAAAAAAGGGACGCAAACATCTGTTGCCGATCACTTGCTTTGTCAAAAAATCCTCTGCACTTTAGCGTCTGTTGGATTGATTTGTTATGCCTTTTTTGTTTTCTTGTACAATTGATTCATTCGATTTAAACTGGCTTCGACTTCTGGTAGTTTTCTGAACTGCTCAATATCCTTAATTGACACTATTTTTGTTTCTATTAGTCTTGAGAGTAATTCTAACTCTGCAATTAAAACATAATATTGATCTATTTCTTTGTGTCTTCTTTCTATCTCTTGAGTATATTGTTGAAAAAATTTCTCATAGGATATTTGCAGGTGTCCATCTAGAAAGGCTTGTATTCTTACACACACGTCTAATTCAAAAAAAATAGAGGCTATATCAATTTTTGCAAATAAGCCCTGAGCAAGATTGTGATAAACTTTCCCACTTTTTTCTAGGAGAGTAATGATTTTTTGAAAAGGAGAAACATTGAAGAATTTTTGCTCATATTTTGTAAAAACTTTTTTGTCATATTCAGACGGTTTAATAGCGATATTACTTGCGTGTTTCGCACGAAAGTTCTTCAGCATTTGTAAGGCATTAGTAAAATTTCTACGATATATTGCTAAAACATGCTCAATACCTTCAATTGCAAGGTCTGTACCGTTATCAATATATCTTTTGGTTATTTGTTCATGCTCTCGTTGAGAAAGATATTTTTTTATTCCAAATTTGTATGCAATCCAAGCAGTAATTATTACAAAAAATAGCTTTGCTCCTTGCTTGCCAATAAACTTGATAATTTCTATTTTTTGTGTTTCATCAAATTTTATGGGTAATAGAAAACCAATAATAAGGGCTAGGACTATTAGAAATATATAAAGAATGTGCATTGTTTTTTTCATATTTTATTAAACCTAACGCCGTGTGTCAGCCGCACGGCTTTTTGCGTCGGCTGAATTATCCTTGTTAGATGCGTTCTCCTTGTTCTTGTATAAGTTGCTTAAAAACAGCCAATTGATTGTGAATGCAACGAAAATGCCCAAGTATATATAGCCGACCAATGATTCGAATGCAGCGAAGAGACGTACTGACTCTGTAGGGGAAAAGTCGCCATATCCGAGTGTTGTCCAAGTTACGACACTAAGATAGATGGCGTCAAAACGATCATATGAAATTGCACCAGTTGCATCGTAGAAGCCCATCTTTGAGTAGACATTAGCGAAGGTAGAGATCTGGCAGAACATGCTTCCGAGGAACAGAACGAAAGCAAATAGTATATCGCCTTGTTCTATCCTCATCTTCATGAATACCAGCATTTGAAGAGAGAGCATTATGATCGAAAGACTTGGCAAAGGGATAGTAGTTCCATGTTTGATGATGACATCTACTACAAATAATATAGCTAGAACGACTAGCATTAGGATGATTAACTTGGTGGTCTTCATTTGGTCTTCTCGCATCTAAGACTAGTCACTAAACAGCCACCTCTACTTTAATATTACCATAGCTTAAATTGCTCAAAACCTCAATAAAAATAGACAAAAACAAGGGCACAAAATATTGTGCCCTCACCTAATTTTCTCTATTGTATCCTTTATTATTTTATCCAGATTGTCAACATGAAGCTTCCATGTGTAATTGTTCTCCACTAATTCTCTTGCTTCTTTCCCCATGCGGGAAGCATCAAGAGGATTTTTGGCTAGATTGAGGATTGCCGCCGCTATTTTAGAGGGATCTTCAGCATGTGTTATAAAACCTGTTTCTCCGTTGATGACAATCTCAGGGAGAGGGTCATAAGAAACAGTGATGACGGAAATACCTGATGCCATATACTCAAATACCTTTAGAGGAGACCAGAAGAACCCGAAATCCTTTAACGGCTTATAATATGATGCATTATAAGGCGCAATTCCTACATCGGATACCGCCATAAAGTATGGCATCATTTCATACTTCTGTGCGCCGGTAAAAATTACATGCCGACTCAAATTCATATCTCTAATTTTAGCTTTTACTTCATCCAGACATTCTCCTCCACCAACAAAGAGAAACTGTATATTCCTATTTTTACTAATTACAGCTTTAACAAGTTCAGGAAGGTCAAGCGCGCCATGCCATTTTCTAAACGTGCCTGCAAATACTACTGTAAACTTGTTTTCTAAATTGTATGTTTTTCCAATGTTATTCGCTTTTTCTGTGTTTCGCAGTTCGGGACTAAACATATCCGTATTCGCCGCCCATCTAACCTGCTCTGTTTTTAGGCGAGCATGTTCAGGGACAACTGTAAGCGAAGTAGCTATAACCTTTTTTGCCTGTCTGAATTGAAAGTTTCTCCAGAACCTGAGTATATTAACAACCATCCTGCATCTAATGTTATATCTCCATATAAGCTCTTCGGTATGAGGACTGTTCACTTCAAGTATAAGCGGAATTTTTTTAAGCTTTGAATATATAGTTCCTGCTCCGCCAAATGTAACGTATCTTTCAATGATGATATCAAATTTTCCCATCAGTAGTTTCGGGAGCAGTTTGAGACATGCAATAGGGAAAATTTTATTTAAATATTGCATGTTAACGCGAAGAAGTTTCACTCTATTTATGTATTCAGAGCGCGCAAACGTTCCCTGCTTTTGCGATATTAAAGTTACGTCATATCCGAGTTTGGACAGATTTGAAGCAGCCTCCCAAACATGCACTGAGCCGCCGTTATTTCCGGGTACGGTCTCCCCTGTTATATATAAAACACTGATGCTCATATTAATCCATGTTCCTTAAAGCTGAAATAGCCTTCAAACCCTATGATAATGTGATCCAGCACATTAACATCCACGGTACCAAGCGCTTTGATCAATACCTGCGTTATGTTCTTATCTTCCTCTGACGGCGTAAGACCTCCTCCCGGATGATTGTGCGCAAGAATGACAGATGTTGCTTTGTTCTTTAAAGCATATTCCACTACCTTGCGTGGATAAATCACAGCTTTATTTACTGTACCGACGTGTATCGTTTCTGCTTTAACAGGTCTGTTAGCAGTATTAAGAAAAATAACCTTAAATATCTCATCTTTGGCTCCCCTTAATGAAGCCTGCAGATAATTATAAACCGCTTTTGGTGAAGATATTGCATTTTCTTGTTCCAGAAGATCTTGCAGCAGATATAAAGAAACAACCTCTTTAAACAGGTTGATAAGGATACCTGCATTTGCGCCTATTCCCTTTATTGTATTTAGCGCTTCTATTTCCGCATCAAATACCCCCCTAATGCTTTTGAATTTTTTGAGCAATGCTTTAGCGATTGGTTTTGTATCCTTGCGAGGTATTGCATAAGTGAGCATCAACTCAAGAATTTCGTAGTCATGCCAATTATCCAATCCGCTCTTTAGATACTTTTTTCTAATTCTCTGTCTGTGATTCAGATAATCGGATTTCATAACTTGTTTTCTATGGTTTTGCATACTTCCTCAACAGTTATTGCATTCATACAATAGTGTTTGTCCTGCTTGCAAACAGGTTTCTTGCATCCTACACACAAGGCGTCGTTTTTTTGTATAACTATATGCTCGGCTCCATACGGCCGCCATATTCCGGGATCGCCGGGGCCGAATAAAGCAATGACAGGAGTATTAACCGCAGAAGCAATATGAGTTGCGGACGTGTCAATACTTACCAAAAGCTCCGCTCTTCTCAGAAGTTCTGCATACTGGCCAAGACTCATTCTGCAATCCGAGATTACCGGTTTAGCGTGCATATTGTTTTCTATTTCTCTTATTAAATCAGTGTCATCGGGACCTCCTGATATACAGACTTTCGCTTTGAGCTTTTCTATTATAAAATCACCGACTTGCGCAAATCTATCTGCGTTCCACCGATAAGAGATATTACTTCCCGGATGCATACACACAAGAGTATCTGTTTGGACTACGTTGTGTTCTTCCAGAAAACGCTCACACCACTTCTGGTTTTTATGCGATTCTCCGATATATGGCCGCCGCTCTTTAACAGGAAATCCTGCCATCTCTATCAGTTTTAGCCAACTATCTACTTCATGGGACACCTTTGTTGTGTTCTTGTATTCACGCATGGGTCTGTTCCAGTAAAGAGGCGCTTTCACCTTGTCTGTCAATAAGAAGCCTCTGTGACGATAATTATAACCTATACGCCTCTTTGTCCTAGACCAAAATGCTATAAGGTTACTGGTAAGCCTTGTATCCAGAACTATTGCAAGATCGTAGCCCTGAATTGGCAATCTCTTAGCAAACCTCCATATTGAAAATAAATTCCTCTCATTTATCTCGCAGTCAAAATACGCAATATTATCAGCAAGCTCTTGCCCTTCAATCAGTGATTTGAGACCGGTAGAGGCAACCAAAGTTATATGCGCATCAGGCAGGTTTTCTCTCACCGCTCTTATCGCGGGGAATGTTACAACCGTATCTCCTATTCGCAAGAGATCTACTACTAAAATATTCTTAAATTTCGAGATATCCATAATTAATTTATGATAGCAAATATTCCATAATATATCATGCGGTTTTTTACTGGAGTTTCCTAAAGAATTGATTTGTCTTGAAGTTCAACCCGATTATTTGGTATACTTCAGACATAACTAAAGGAGGGAGTTGATATGATAAAGTTCTTTAGTAGGAGAAGCGGTTTTACGCTCATGGAGATGCTTGTTGTAATTGCGATAATAGCATTGCTCGCAGGCATGCTGCTTCCGGCGTTAGGAAGGGCGCGGATAAGAGCAAGGGTTGCAAAGGCAAGGGCTGAGATGCTGAATATCAGAATTTCCATAGAACATTACTATTCAGATCACTCCACTTATCCGACGAACAGAGATACTGATGCACTGGCCAAGTTAAGGGAGGACACACAACGCTATATGAGCAGCGTTCCAACAGATCCTTTTGATTCCAGTAATCCCTATCAATATTATTGTAATGACGAAGTGGATGGGGCAGGAAATGATGATACAGCAACAGCGTGGGTGCTTTTTAGTGTTGGGCCGGACAAAGAGATTACAGGAGCTAGCAGTCCTGATCCACTGTATAACGACTTTGTGAATCCCGCTGGCGAGATTATCGGGCCCGAATATTCTGCAAAACATGACGCTGATACCGGCAATATATATTTAAGTGGGCCGTAAAAAGTCGCATTGTGCTATTCATAAACCCTCATAAAATCTTAATCATTAAGCCCTCTTCGATGGGCGATGTTATTCATGCCCTGCCGGTGCTTACAACGTTGAAAAAGCACTATCCTGAGGCGGAAGTTGCATGGATTGTCAAAAACAAGTTTTCTGATCTACTGACAGATAATCCTGATCTAACAGATATCATTCCATTTGATGACAATAGTTTTTTGCAATTGATCAAAACATTGCGTAAAAGGGATTTTGACGTTGCGCTGGATCTTCAGGGATTGTTCAGGAGCGGAATTTTAGCTTATTTCAGCAAGGCGAGTCATAGAATCGGATTCAGCAGGATTAACAGCCGTGAATTGAGCTGCATGTTTTCTAATCAAAGAATAACCCCGCCTCAAAAGGCTGTTCATGTAGTGGATAAAAACCTGAGCCTGCTTGAATCGATGGGTATATCTGAATATGTGTATGATTTTAAGATCCATATGTCCGCACAGGATTTGCGCTTCGCAAAAGAGTTTTTCGTGTTAAAAAAACTAGTTCCTGAGAGAGATAAAATCATTATGCTAAACCCCGGCGCCGGATGGCCGACAAAGTGCTGGCCGGCTGAAAACTTTTTGCGTCTTGCAGATAAATTAACAAAATACAGCAATCTTAACGCAAAAGTAATTATGTCATGGGGTCCCCAAGAAAAAGGGTTAATGAAAAATATAAAAAACGATACGAACAACAGTATTGCCATAATGCCTCAATCTACTATAAAGCAGCTTGCGGCAACAATTAAGAGCTGTGATCTTTTTGTTGGTTCCGACACAGGTCCAACACATCTTGCGGCTGCATTAGAGGTTCCTGTTGTCGGGCTGTATGGTCCGTCGGATCCTGAAAGAAATGGCCCGTATGGAACAAAGAATATTATTATTCAAAAAGATATACCGTGTATTTCGTGCTGGAAGAGAAAATGTGCTAAAATTGACTGCATGAAAGATATATCTGTGGACGAGGTTTTTGAAGCATGTATAGAACTGCTCGGACCGAGATGAGAGCGAATACTCACAAAATCTCCATTATATGTGACAGAATTATTGAATACGGCATACTTCTTGTGATTTTTATTATACCGTTTAGACATACTGCATCTGTTGAAACAGCCGCTCTTCTTCTCCCGCTCATTGCATGGATAGTAAAACTGAGATATGTTCCCGACACGCATTTTGTGAAAACACCCCTGAATATTCCCATTATGTATTGGGGAATTATTGTTGTGTTAGCCTCAATCGGTTCTATATCTCCAGCGTATAGTTTCTATGAATTTAGATCACAGTTTTTGAAACAAATCATTCTGTTTTTCGTCGTAGTCAATAATATAAAAACCAATAAACAGATACTGAGAATAGCGTGCATATTAGTTGTTTCAGCCTGCGTCTTTTCGATATACGGCATATATGGCTACCTCGATAACACATTAACAGAGTACGGAAGAGCTACTGGCACATTTGACAGCTATAGCCGTTCGGCAGTGTACTGTATGCTTGTTATCCCGCTAATCTTAACAATGTTTTTTCACGCTAAAAACAAATACACAAAATCGGTTTTGATTTTATCCGCTCTTTTGACGGGTATATTATTAGTACTGACTTTTACCCGCGGGCCATGGATAATACTATTTGTTATTCTTCTAATATTGCTATTCAGAAAGAGCAAGAAGATATTAACGGTCTTTTTGGCGGCGTTAGCGCTTTTGGTTCTTTTTTATGGTCCGGTTACTGAAAGGGTGAAATTTACATTTGAGATCAAAGAAGGTATTAACCGAGCATCGTCGGGACGCCTGACATTGTGGCATAACAGTCTTCAGATCATAAAAAAGCATCCTGTGCTGGGTGTTGGATACGGGCCTGATATATTTAGAAGAATGTATCCGTATCCGGAATATAAATTTTATATTACCGACCCTCATGGCAATTTCCAGCAGTCAGACGCGCACAATCTTTTTTTGCAGATCCCTATAGAAACAGGAATAGCTGGGCTTGTAATTTTTATGTATCTTTTAGTAAGATGTATAAAATATACTTATAAGTCGTATGCGCATACAGAAGACCCTTTTAAAAAGGACATATTGTTCACAATTTTTCTGACAATTATTGGATTTCTGCTTTGCAGTATTTCCGGATACTTTTACGAAGATAGAATAGGACTCTTGTTTTGGTTGTACATTGCTCTATCAATAGGAATAGGAATTAATGAAAAAGAAAATAAAGCCTAGCAAAATTGTATTTTTCCCAAAGGGCAATTACAACGTACCAAGTACAAGGTACAGATGTTTTTTTTACGCCGAAGAATTAAAAAAGCATGGATTTTCCACTTCCATAATGCCGTCGCGTTTAATACTTAAAAAGAATATATGCATTGGACGATACCGAGAAGCGATGAAGACCATGAGAGAATTGAACCAAAATCGCAAAAATACCATTATTTACGCTCAAAGAACCGTTTATCAGTCGGATTTTATAAGATTTCTATGGATATATAAAAAGCTGTTTAATATAAATGTAGTTTTTGATTTTGATGACTCAATATTTCTAAGACGTAAGAAGCGTACGGATCGCATGTTAAAAATATCGGATGTTGTTATTGTTGGAAGCCACTTTCTGGCTGAGTATGCTAAAAAACACAATGATAATGTTTACATTGTGCCAACAGCTATTGATACGGATAAATTTAAGCCTGCGCATAAAGAGAAAAAAGTTGAATTTAAAATAGGGTGGGTCGGGGATGGAAAAACATATCAGGATGATCTTATAATGTTGAAAAAGCCATTAACCTCTCTCGCAAGAAGTCATAATATTATATTTAAGATAATCGGCACCAAGGATTGCCATAAATTAAAGGAAGCTTACGGAAAATGCGGTCATTTAAAAGTTGAGATGATTGATTGGATGGAACCTGACGAGATACCCATGGAGTTGACAACATTCGATGTAGGAGTGTATCCTCTGCTGGATAATGAATGGAGTAGCGGAAAATGCGGTCTCAAAGCTCTGGAGTATATGTCCACAGGCATCACCGCTCTGTGCAGTAAGGTTGGTGAAAATAACTATTTTATAAAAGACGGGAAAGACGGGCTTCTGGCAAGAACCTCTGACGAATGGGAAACTAAACTTAGAATTTTAATTGAGAATACTAAGTTTAGAAAGCAAATAGCCGCAAACGGAAGAAAGACCGTTGAAGAGAAATACTCAATATATGTTGCAGGAGAAAAGCTTGCGGAAATATTAAAAAACAAGTTCTGAAATAAGAATAACACGGAGAAATAGTCTATGAGTAGAATACCAATCCTTTTTTATCATAAAATCAATTATTCCAATCCCAAATCTACTGAACAGTGTTTGTACGTAACACCTGAAAATTTTGAAAAGCAGATGAAGCTTCTTAAAAAATGGAACTATATGCCTGTTTCTCTTGATGAAGTCGTTGCAGGTACTAAGAGAGAAAAGAAATTCCAGCAAAAGCCTATTGTTATAACCTTCGATGACGGCTATCTCGATAATTATACATATGCATTCCCAATTATGAAGAATCTGGGATTTACAGGCACGGTTTTCTTAACAACAGACGCCATTGGCAAAACTATGGCTTTTGATGAAAGTAAAGAAAAAATATCTGAGAAATTTATGTCATGGGAAGAAGTAAAGAAGATGCTGGCATTTGGATTTAGTTTCGAGTCTCACGCATGCTCTCATAAACGCATGACTAAGTTAACGGATGAAATGGCATGGAGCGAAATGACAAAATCAAAACAAATTATTGAGGAAAATCTCTCTCAACCGGTAAAATATTTTTGCTACCCATACGGCGATTACAATGAGAATACAAAGAATTTTCTTGCTCAAGCCGGATACAAAGGAGCATGCACAACAAAAAGAGGCATGAATCATACGCCTGAAACTCTCTTTGAACTGCGAAGAATACCTGTAAAGAAGAAAACAAATATATTGAAATTTGTTTTCTCCATTACGCTCAAGTATATGAATAAATAAAAAATTTCAAATGTCAAGATTTAAAAAAATCGTTTACATTCTATTCATCATCTTCGTTAGCGTCTTTTTAGGTTATAAGCTTCTTTGCACAGTCGGTGGTTCGTATATTGAGAAAACCATTGAAAGAGTTTCTAAAGGCAAGGTCTGCGCAAAGAAAGCATCCATAAAATTCAATTTTCATACGGCAAGTATTCAGCTCAAAGATCTAAGCATATTAAATGAACGTTATCCAAAAAAGACTTTTCGCGCAAAAACAGTATTTGCAAAAATAAAAATACGCCCGTTATTAAATAGAGAATTAGTTTGTGACAGCATTATTATTGCAGAACCTCGGATTGATATAAAACTTCCGTTTTCTTCTCGACAGACAGAGCAAAAACCGGCTTTTAAAAAAACCCATTCTCCTAAAATCTGGAAAAACACTTTAAAGAAGCTGGAAGTGAAAGGCGGAACTATTTGCTATTATAATGCTTCATCAAAATCTTCAATAGAAGATATTAGTCTAATATTAAATGATTTTTCGCTGACAAATCCTTCGTCCTTTTCTTTAAAGGGGCATGTTGTTTCCGGAGAAAATCGTACGGAACTCGCTGCTTCAGGCAGGATATTACATATACCTGAATCGTTCCAAATTGCGGATATGGAGATTGAATCATCCGTCAGAATTTCGTCTTTGAAACTTGAAGATTTCCGGTGGATATACGAGAGATACGCGCCATTTGAGGCATTATCAGGCACAGTCGATGTTTGCGGAACCTACAACGGAACTTTTCGAGGAAGTTTCAATTCATCCGGAAAAATTGTTTTCAATAATACAACTCTTTCCTATCGTGACATATATGAGAAAGACATCGCTGTTACGAAATGCGCAATAGATTATAACTATGAAATGAACAGAGAAAAAATATCTATTAAAGAATTTAGTTTAAACTCCGATGGCTTTTTAGTGAACGGCATGCTTAATCTACTTAATTATCGTTTCCCTGACAGGTACATTTCTGCTAACGTCTCAATCAAAGATTCAACCTCTGCCATTCCTGTTGATTTTAAAGGCAAAGTTATCTTAGAAAATAACGTTACAAGCGTTGAAATAGAAAAGGGTATATATGATGACATAAAAATCATTGCTCCACATCTGCCGCTCTATATAAAAGACAGAATATTGCATATCAATGGAGTGAATTTGGAAGTTGCGGACGGAGAGGCTGAGCTGTCAGGCAAACTTGATTTTTCTTCTTCGCATAACATTGAATTTGATTCGACATATAAAACAAAAAATATTGACGTCCAAAAGCTGGTTTCAAAATTTGGCGTTAAAAATCTTACATTTAGTGGAACTCTGAACTGTGAAGGAAATATAAGAAGCTCCGGCAGCTCGATAGATGAAATGATAAAGAACCTGGATGGAAATCTTAATGTGACATTAAATAATGGATATTTAACTGAACAACATGTGTTGGTTAGAATGTTTACTATTATCAATATGTATGAT
>DAOVHI010000014.1 GCA_030671985.1 bacterium | reverse complement strand
ATTTGATCGTGAATAATATCCGGGCTTGGATTAAACTCTATCGTTCCTCCTTCCCCTAGCATAACCATCTTCCCCCATTGGCGTGTAGCTCTAAGACAAAGTTGACGTCCAAAAGTTTGCCCGGAACAATCTACTGTTTTTTCAAATCCTTCATGCAGACTGACACGAGGTTTCCATGAAAGAATTTTATGCGCTTTATCAAATGATAAGATGCTTCGTTTAAGGTCTCCTTCTCTGGCGGGAGCGTACTCACAATTCTTTGGAAAATCTATTACGCGCTTTAACGAATTAAATATTTCATTGACATCTGTTCCTTTGGCAGTGCCTATATTGAAAGCTCCGCATACATTCTCGTTGAGAGCTGATATATTGGCTGCAACAATATCATCGACATATACATAATCTCTAACACAATCACCTTTGCCGAATATTGTCGGGGTTTTGCCCGTAAGCATGGCTTTTATAAAGATAGCTATAACACCGGCTTCCCCGTGCGGATCCTGACGCGGACCATAGACATTTCCATATCGCAGAGCTACATAAGGGAGATTATATTCATGTTTGTAGAATGAAAGATAGTATTCAGTTGAAAGCTTTGAAACTCCGTAGGGGGAAAGAGGACAGAATGGCTCGCTTTCTGTTGTGGGCGCATTTTTCGCCTCTCCATAAACAGTGCCTCCCGAGGAAGCGAAAACCAGTTTCTTTACATTGTATTTTACACAGTTTTGCAGGATGTTAAGCACTCCCAGTATATTAACGTCCGCGTCAAAAACAGGTTTCTTCATTGACACTGCAACACTCATCTGCGCGGCGAGATGGTCGACACAATCAGGTCGTTCCTTTTTAAATACATGTTCCAGTTTTTCACTGCGGATATCGATATTGTAGAATATTGCTTTTGGATTAATGTTTTCCTTTTTTCCCGTTACAAGGTTATCAACTATCACAACCTCATGCCCTTCGTCAATTAGTTTGTCTGTGATATGCGAACCTATAAATCCCGCCCCGCCTGTTACCAGTATTTTCATGTAATTTCTCCATTAATATGCGTGTTTATGAAAACAAAATTCCAGAATCGTTCTTACGAGTATCTTCAGGTCAAATGCCATAGACCAGTTCTCAATATAATACAGGTCGTATTTTGTTCTTTCCGCAATTGATGTATTGCCCCTCAGCCCGTTTACCTGTGCCCATCCTGTTATGCCCGGTTTTATACGGTGTCTTGACATATATCCCAGTATATCATTCTTAAACTGTTCCACAAAGAATGGTCTTTCAGGTCTTGGGCCGATAAGACTCATATTCCCTCTGAGTATATTTAATAGTTGTGGAAGTTCATCAAAACTCATCTTTCGCATGAATGTACCGACTTTAGTTCGTCTTGGATCTTTTTCCTGCGCCCATATAGGACCTGTTTTTTCTTCTGCATCCATACGCATTGACCGAAATTTGTACATGGTAAAAGTCTTGTTGTCTTCGCCGACTCTCTCTTGATTGTATAATACAGGACCTTTTGAATTCAGTTTTACAGCTATTGAAAGAACTAATAATAAAGGAGAAAGAATAATCGTTAGTACAGCGGACAATGTCAGATCAAATATCCTTTTTAGGAAAAGATTGAACCCCTGAAGGGGGGATTCCTTAAGTCCTATTACAGGTATTCCGTCTATATCAGCCACATTTACCTTGCTTGTTACAATTTCGTATACGCCCGGCACAATAGTGAAATCTACATTCAGCTCGGTACATTTTAATATGATGTCTAAAATGTCTTTGTTTGACACATTAGGCGACGCAAAAATGATCTTATCAATATTTTTTTCTCTTGCTATTTCAGGGATTTCAGAAATCTCCCCCAGAATTTCCATGTTGTTTTCGCCTTTTGAGGAACTTGTTTTCTTGTCTGAAATATATCCGATTATTTTGTAACCCAGCGCAACATGTTTTTGCATTTTGGATGCTATCGCTTTTGCGGTTTCATCTGTGCCAACGATAATTACGTTTCTAATACCAAAGCCTCTCTTTATGGCTACTATCTGTATTTTTCTGATCACAACGCTCATAAATGCAATACATAGGAAATTAAGTCCCGAAGAGTACATGAATGTTAATCTTGAATAAGAAAACTGGCGGTACAGGAATGTTATAGCCATTAAAACCAGAGTGGCAAATAAGACAGCTTTAAAAATAAGATATGTTTTATCAATCGGAGAAAGGAATGAGTTTTTTTGTTTGTACAATCCGTGATATGCCAGCGAGATCAGCCAGATAGGAATTACGATTATCAGCAGTTTAAGATAAGGCTGAAAAGCCGGAATATATTCAGGAGAAACTTGGTGTATGTAAAAGCGGATATAGTAAGCAAGCAAAAAGGATACTACGGTCATCAAAGTGTCCGAGATTACAGAGAGTATTATAAACAGAGATTGTTTTGGGTTCTTAACCATGTTTTTTCTTATATTTGGTCATAATGATATCTTTGATTTCTTTCTTAAATCTCTGTTTGTTAAAAGAGAGAGCGTTTTTTCGGATTTTAGCTTTATCCAACTTCATTTTTTCGAATATCTTCACTGCTTCAATTAAAGAATGTGAATTTTGTTTTTTGAATAGAACTCCATTTTCTTCGTGTTTAACCGTTTCCAGAACACCTCCTTCAGCATATGCGATCACTCCCTTGCCGCATGACTGCGCCTCAAGTGGAGTTATGCCGAAATCTTCCTTGCCAGGGAATATAAAACCTTTGCACATAGCATAGTATTCATGCAGTATATTGTCAGGCTGCCAGCTTAAGAATGTTACGTTGGACTTTGCCAAGGCTTTCAGCCTCTTTTCTTCCGGACCGCTACCGATTATTATAAGAGGCAGTTTTAACTCTTTGAACGCTTTAATGGCTATATCAATTCTCTTATAATGAGTTAATGCCGAGATCATGAGATAAAAGTTTTGAGGCACTGCCTCGGACATCGGTGTGTAAAAATCAGTGTCCACAGGCGGGTATATAACGCTTGATTCTCTTCTATAATAATGCTTAATCCTTGTCGCAACATGTTTTGAGATAGCAACAAAATCATCTACTCTGCGGGATGACGCTTCATCCCATACCCTTATGCGGTTCATAAAAAACGGCACGGTGAATTTAGAAACAGCTCCAAGCCGCTCGTGGGAGAAATACTCATGATACATATCCCATGCGTATCTCATTGGTGTGTAACAGTAACATATATGATAAGTTTCCGGAGACGTCAGCGCGCCTTTAGCAACGCAGTGGCTGCTGCTCAGCACAACATCGTATCCCCTCATATCAAATGACTCAACAGCCATGGGAAAAAGAGGAAGATAACTGCGGTATTTTGTTTTTGCGAAAGGCAGGTTCTGTATAAAGGATGTTTTGATATTCATCATGTTTATAGTATCGGACATTTTCTCAGGTATATGAATAAGTGTAAAAATATCAGCGTCGGGAAACAATTCGCAGAATATCTCCAGACACTTTTCTCCGCCACGCATGCCTGTAAGCCAGTCATGAACTATCGCGACTCTCATAATTTGTTAATAACCAGTCCGGTAAGCAGTTTAGGGTAGAAATATGTGGATTTTTGAGGCATAACTTCGCCGTTAAGAGATATTTCCTTGATCTGGCTCAGTTTTGTTGAATTTAGGAATAATAAAAGCTTATAAGAACCATTGTCTATCTGTCTGATGCCTTCTTCGCTGTCTGCGGTATATTTTATATTCTTCTGGAGTTTTACTTCTTTCTCCGTAATCCCAAGTACGTTCTCAATAATTACCTTATGCAGGATTGCAACATCAAGTTTCTTCCACGCATCAGGGATGCTTTCTTGAATAAGGGGTTTAGACCCCTTATTCAAACTTAGTGTATAAAATTCTCCATCTCCCAGATATAGACCAAATACATGTTCATCTATTTTTTTCTCCATATATTCAAACAGTGCTTTTTTATCAGTCCTGATTACATCAAAATAGACGGATAAATTTTGCTTGAACGCAGACTTGTTGAATTCCGGCAGATCTTTTAAAAGCCTGTGAGTCGGAAAAACAACAAGTCCCGAATCATCCATTGCACATAAATACATCATGATGAAATTATAAGGCTCATTGCCTGTATGAATGCTGTTGGTTTCAACTAGTTTTCTTTTATAATTAAGGGCTGTTTCATATCGGTGATGTCCGTCTGCAATAAAAACTTTTTTGTCCTGCATAGCGTTAACGATTGCGTCAATATCATCCTTATCTGCAACCGCCCATAATTTATGTTTCTCTCCTTTTGTGTCTGTAATATCTACGATAGGCTGGCAGGAAGTGCATTTTTTTAGTATTTGAGATATGGTGTTTTTTTTGTCCTGATACAGTCCAAATATTTGAGAGAGATTTGCTTCGCATGCGTCCATCAATTTTAACCTATCCTCTTTGGGCGCACTCAGTGTCTTCTCGTGCGGCAGAACAGTTCCTGTTTTAAAATCTTCCAATTTTAGCAAACATATAAAACCTGTTCTTATTATATTCTCTCCATCAACGTTGAATATCTGCCGATAAATATATATTGACGGCTCGTTTTCTCTGTTCAGGATGTTAGATTCTAACCAGTTATTAAGCAGATTACTCGCAGAACTGTATTTGTCGTTTTTCTCGTTAGCATCAGGCAGTATGAGTCGCGTAATATTGTAAGGACTGGAGTTAAGATAGTCTCTCTTTTCCTGTTCGGAGATTACATCATACGGCGGCGAGACAACTTTTTCCAGATCCAGTATTTTTCTCTTATTGTACCTAACGCCTCTAAAAGGTTTGATAATAGCCATAGCAGATAAAGCGTAATGTATTTGACAATAAAATTCAAGCATTTTTGCACTTGTAATTTAATAAACGCTAAAGTATATTAATTCCTCGTTATCAACATAAAGCTGGGGGTGATTCGATATGTATAAAATATTAAATGTAAAACAGTTATCTGAAGAAATAAAGAGCATGGTGATTTCGGCGCCGGAAATAGCAAAAAAAGCGAAACCGGGACAATTTATAGTGCTTAGAATAGATGAAAATGGTGAGAGAATACCTCTTACAATTAATGATTTTGATGCAAAAACGGGCAGTATTACTATAATATTTCAGGAGGTTGGAAAGACAACAAGAAAATTAGGAATGTTAAAGAAAGGAGATTCCTTAATTGATGTTGCAGGCCCTCTCGGACATCCCGGAAAAGTGGAGAAACTTGGCACGGTTGTATGTATTGGAGGAGGCGTCGGCGTAGCGGTTGTATATCCTGAAGTTCGGGCATTAAAGGAGATAGGGAATACTGTTATCTCAATAATTGGAGCGAGAAACAGGGATATGGTTATTCTTGAAGACAAAATGCGGGAAATTAGTGATGAACTGCATGTTACAACAGACGATGGCTCGTATGGAAGAAAAGGAGTTGTGACGGATCCGTTAAAAGAGATATTGATGAAAAAGAAGGCAGATCTGGTCATAGCTATCGGTCCTATAATTATGATGAAGTTTGTATGCCTTATGACAAAAGAGTTTGACGTTCCGACAATTGTTAATCTCAATCCCATAATGGTGGATGGCACAGGTATGTGCGGTTCGTGCAGAGTGACTGTAGGAGATGAGACAAAGTTTGCGTGTGTCGACGGTCCTGAATTTAACGGGCATCTCGTTGATTTTGATGAACTGACAAACAGAAATGCCAGATTTTTAAATGAAGAGAAGGAGCCATGCAGATGCAAAAAAGACTCTTAATGCCTGAGCAGTTACCGCAGGATAGAATAAAAAATTTTAATGAAGTTGCTCTTGGATATACTGAGGATCAAGCGGTTGCGGAGGCAAAAAGATGTTTGCAATGTAAAAAAGCTCCATGTATGCCGGGATGCCCTGTGGAAGTGGATATTCCGGGATTTATAAAACGTGTAGCAGGACGTAAGTTTCCAGAGGCGCTGGATATATTGAGAAAGAAAAATAATCTTCCGGCTATCTGTGGTCGTGTCTGCCCTCAGGAGACACAATGTGAAATAGTATGTACCTTAAAGAAAAAAGGAGAACCTGTTGCGATTGGAAGGCTGGAAAGATTTGCTGCGGATTGGGGAAGAACCCACTCATCACCCATTACTCATAACCAATCATCCAACACTCGTCTCAAACCGTTGGCAGCAGTTATAGGGGCAGGTCCAGCCGGGTTAACGTGCGCCGGAGATCTGGCGAAAACAGGTTGGGATGTCACCATCTTTGAATCTTTGCATGCTCCCGGAGGAGTATTAAGATACGGTATTCCTGAATTCAGGATGCCGAGAGATGTTCTTGATTATGAGATAAAATATGTTGAGAATTTGGGAGCAGAGATCAAACCGAATATTATAGTTGGGAGAACTGTTACAATTGATGAATTATTTGCAACCGGTTATAAAGCCATATTTATTGGGACGGGCGCCGGATTTCCGTATTTTCTCGGCATACCGGGTGAAAACTATAATGGTGTTTATTCCGCCAATGAATTTCTCACAAGAGCAAATCTTATGAAGGCTTATAAGTTCCCTGAATACGACACTCCGCTTCGGATAGGGAAGAAAGTTGCTGTGGTTGGAGCAGGGAATGTGGCTATGGATTCAGCAAGAGTTGCGCGGCGTCTTGGTGCAGAGAAGGTTTGTATAATTTATCGCCGTTCGCGTTCTGAAATGCCTGCAAGAGCTGAGGAAATTCACCATGCAGAGGAAGAAGGAATAGAACTTGATCTGCTTACATTGCCTATTGAGATAATAGGGGATGACAAAGGCTGGGTCAAGCAGGTAAAGTGTCTTAAAATGAGACTTGGAGAACCTGACGATTCAGGAAGAAGAAGACCTGTTAAAATAGACGGATCAGAATATTTAGAAGATATAGATACAATCGTTATTGCAATTGGGCAAGGACCGAATCCGTTGTTATTGTCCCAAACTCCGGGACTGAAGCTGAATAAAAGAGGAAACATAATTGTCGATGATATTACAGGAGAAACTTCTCTTGAGGGAGTATATGCCGGAGGAGACATTGTAACTGGCGCAGCCACGGTAATTGAGGCTATGGGAGCAGGGAAAAGAGTTGCTAGAGCTATAAATGAAAAACATGGATAAAAGCGTAAAAGAAAAAGTAATTGGCATTATAGGCGGAATGGGACCTGCCGCAACTTCTGATCTGCTTAGTAAAATAATAGAACTTACAAAAGCCAAAAAAGACCAGGATCATATTCATGTAATTGTTGACAATAATTCCAAAATTCCGGACAGAACTCAGGCTATATTCAATGATGGCGAAAGTCCTCTTCCCGCATTGATAGAATCAGGGAAAATGCTTGAACGGGCACAATCGGATTTTATTATAATCCCGTGTAATACAGCGCATTTTTTCTATGATGAACTTAAGCGGCATCTTAAAATTCCAATAGTTCATATAATAAGAGAAGTTGCAAGAAAAATTCACAAAGAATTTCCCAATATTAGAAAAGTTGGATTATTATCTACCAGAGGCACAATAAAAGTCGGATTATATCAGAAAGAGTTGAGGGGTTTTGGTGTAGAGGTAATTAAACCCGACGAGAAAGCTCAAGACATGATTGCCGAAGCAATATTTGGCAGAGAAGGAATAAAGAGTGGATATCTGGAAGGGAAAAGCAAGAAGTTGATCTATAACGCAATTGACAATCTTATAAACAAAGGCGCGGAACTTATAATAGGCGGGTGTACTGAGATTCCACTTGTAGTAGATTTAAAAACGGTGTCTCTGCCGTTTGTCAGTTCCAATCAGGCGTTAGCAGAATCAGCAGTAAAAACAGCTAAAGGTGTTTATGCATAAAGATATAAAAAAGAAGCTTAGGCAGATTGATATAGATCATATCTGGCATCCTTTTACCCAGATGCAGGAGTACGCAAAAGAAGAACCTGTTGTAATAGAAAAAGCGTATGATTCTTTTCTTGTCGATATTGACGGCAAGAAATATATTGATGGTGTCTCATCTCTTTGGGTTAATGTTCACGGTCACAGAAAAAAAGAAATAGACAAGGCAATAATAAAACAGATTAAGAAAGTATCGCATACAACACTTCTTGGATTATCTAATACGCAAGCAATATGTTTGGCCAAAAAACTTGTTGACATTACTCCTTCAAATCTTAAAAAAGTGTTTTTTTCTGATAATGGTTCTACAGGAATGGAAATAGCCTTGAAAATAGCTTTCCAATACTGGCAGCAAAAGGGAGAATCCCAAAAAAACAAGTTTGTCTCCTTTGCAGGCGGGTATCATGGAGATACTTTAGGTGCAGTAAGTGTAGGCGGCATGGATGTTTTTCATAAGAAATATAAACCTCTTTTATTTAGTAGTTTTAAAGCTCCATATCCATATTGTTACAGATGCTCAAAAACATTTCGGCTATGTAATATGGCTTGTTTGAAAAAATTAGAAAGCATATTGGAACGAAAACACGACAAGATTATTGGTGTAATTATAGAACCGCTGGTGCAGGGCGCGAGTGGAATTGTAGTAGCTCCAAAGGGTTTTCTGAAAGCAGTGAGCAAGTTATGTAAAAAGCATGAGGTATTATTAATAGTGGATGAAGTAGCCACAGGTTTTGGCAGAACGGGGAAGATGTTTGCTTGTGAGCACGAAAAAGTAAAACCTGACATTATGGTCATGTCTAAAGGATTGACAGGAGGATATCTTCCACTGGCAGCCACATTGACTACGGAAGAAATCTATAAACAGTTTCTAGGGGAGCATGATGAACATAAAACTTTTTATCATGGACATAGTTATACCGGTAACTCCCTAGCCTGTGCGGCTGCATTGGCAAATATAAGTATTTTTGAAGAAGACAGAGTTCTTGAATCTCTGGCAGAAAAGATAGAATTTTTACAAGTTGGACTAAAAGGATTTAATAAACTGACTCACGTAGGAGATATCAGGCAGAAGGGTTTGATAGTGGGAATTGAGTTGGTTGAGAACAAGGATAGTCGAAAACGATACTCTTCAGGAGCGCAAATAGGACACAAAGTAATTTTGGAGGCTAGAAAAAGAGGATTGATCATTCGTCCTCTGGAAGATGTCATTGTTTTACTGCCTCCATTAAGTATTAGAATTAAAGAGCTCAGTCAAATTTTAAAGATAACCTATGATTCCATTCAAGCCGTTACAGAATAGCTATGCATGTAAGGCTATAATTGCTTTAGTCGCATGTTTTCTTATTACGTCATGTGCCGGTAAACAGCGGGTAACACTTGGCAAATATCCTCAAGCTCCGGATTTTGCGCTGACGAGCATGGATGGGGACAAGGTATCTCTGTCTTCATTTATTGGCAAGGTTGTTATTCTGGAGTTCTGGTATAGCTGGGATCCTCTTTCAAAAAAGCAGGCAGAATATTTACAGTATATACAGAACGTTTATAGCAGGCGGGGAGTTGTAATTCTGGCAGTTGTAATGGATGAAGGGAGTTTATATCCTGTAAGGTTGTTTTCGAAAAAAATTGGCATAACATACAAAGTTCTCATAGGAAAGAAGTATGTATATGAGTTGTATGGAGGTATTAGAAGTTTTCCAACTATATTTATGATTGATAAATATGGCAGAATATATGGAAAAGGATTTGGTTTGCAAAAACTGGAAGTGTTAGAACCCGCTATCCTAAAATTGTTAAAGGAGTAAAAAAGAAACGTTACCTGTGTGTCTAGTCAGCACAAAAATATTGACATATATGCATATTGTATGAAAGGAGTTGCTATATGAGAACAACACTAAATATTAAAGATGACTTGATTCAAAAAGTATCAAAACTTACTGGGATCAAGGAAAAAACTACTCTAGTTAGGTTGGGCTTGGAAGCATTAATTGCCAGAGAGGGAAGTAAAAGACTGGCTAGATTAGGAGGGAGCGAAAAGAACTTGCATATTGTACCTCGCAGGAGAGTAACTTAATGAACAGTGCAATTGCAGACAGGATGTCTTTAATAGATTCTTCGGGGATAAGGAAGGTTTTTGCTTTAGCGTCTAAGTTGAAGGATCCTGTAAATCTGAGTATAGGGCAACCACATTTTGATGTGTCGGAGGAGGTCAAAAAAACAGCTATACAAGCAATTCAAAACGGATTGAATAAATATACGCTTACCCAAGGCATCCCTGAATTGAGAGAAAAGATTAAGGTTCAGCAAGAGAAGAAGAACATAAGTTTAGAGGAGATAATGATTACTTCCGGTGTTTCAGGCGGACTCATGTTAGCCTTTATGTGCCTTATCAATCCGGGCGACGAAGTTATTGTGCCTGATCCTTATTTTGTAATGTATAAACATCTGATCAAGGTAATGGGAGGCATTCCTGTTTTTGTTGATACATATCCGTCGTTTGATATCCCTATTGATAAAGTTGAGCAGGCTATATCTAAGAAAACAAAAATTATTGTAATAAACAGTCCATGCAATCCAACCGGCGCTGTGTACAGCAAAGATCAGCTAAAAAACCTTGCGGATATAGCTGCTAAACACAATATTCTTATAATTTCAGACGAAATTTATAACGAGTTTATTTATGAAGAAGAATCTGTTTCTATTGCGGAGATATATGAAAACACATTGGTTCTGAACGGGTTCTCAAAGACCTATGCTATGACAGGATGGAGACTCGGCTGGGCGGGAGGCCCGAAATGGCTGCTGGATGAAATGATTAAATTGCAGCAGTATACTTTTGTTTGCGCGCCTTCAATTGTTCAGTATAGCGGGCTTAAAGCCATGGATTATAATGTAGCCCACTTAATAGATTCATATAAAGAAAAAAGAGATATAATGTATAATGGCTTAAAAGATTATTTTGATATATTAAAGCCGGAAGGCGCATTTTATATGTTTGTAAAGACTCCTGACGGGCTTACTGACGAGGAATTTGTTGGTAAGGCTATTGATAACAATTTATTAATTATTCCGGGAAACGTGTTTTCAGAAAAGAAGACCCACTTCCGTCTTTGTTATGCTGCAGAGAATGAGGTATTGTATAAAGGAATAGAAATTCTTCAAAACTTATCGGGGAAATAATATGCCTAGTTTATGCGCAATAATTTTGACCCATAATTCATCCGACACATTAGAGAAATGCCTTGAAAGCATTAAGTGGATAACGGACATAGTTGTAGTGGATTCAGGAAGCACGGATAAAACAATTGAGATAGCAAAAACGTATACCGACAGAATATATTATAACAAGTATATAAATTATGGGAAACAGCTGAATTGGGCATTAAAGAGAATAACAAGTGACTGGATATTGGTAGTTGATTCTGATGAAGCATTAACGGCGGAGTTATCCAGGAATATAAGAAAACTTATGAGAAACAGACCTGTTCCGAACGGCTATTATATAGCCCGCAGGAATTATTTTTTGGGGAAACCGGTTAACTATTGTGGATGGTATCCTGACCATGTCTTGCGGCTATTTCGACGGGATGGAGCAGTATACAAAGACAGGGAATTAGGTTCGAGCGTCGAATTGAAAGGTTCCGAAGGATATTTGAAGGGGGATCTAATCCATCAGCCATATCGTAATTTGGAACATTATTTCTGTAAATTTAATAAATATACTGATTTTGCCGCCAAAGAAATATTGAAGAAGAAACATAGGATAGGCATATCACATTTAATTCTATGGCCTTTTGGTAAGTTCTTTAAAATGTACATTCTTAAAAGAGGTTTTTTGGATGGTATTGTTGGAATAGTGGTGTGTGCATTAGGTGCTTTTTATATGTTCTCTAAATATGCAAAAGCATGGGAGACAACGCATAGTATTGGCTTTAAGGGCATAGAAAAGCCTCAGAAAAAAAAAGAGAAAACACAAAAAATAAATGACGGGGAAGTTAAGAAAATTATTATCAGAAGCGTTAACTGGATAGGAGACGCTGTTATGACTACGCCGGCAATTACTCAACTGGCAAAGAATTTCCCGCATGCAAAAATTGCTATTGTCGGGAAAGAATGGACTAGGGATGTGTTTATTAGCAATTCGTTTATTGATGATATTGTTACCTGCAATCCAAAGAACTTTTTTGAGTACATCAGGGTAATCAAAAAATTAAGAAAAGAGAAATTTGACATGGGAATAGCGTTTCCTAATTCTTTCAGTTCGGCGTTGTTATTGTTCTTAACGGGGGCAAAACACAGAGTTGGTTACAAAACGAATTGCAGAGGTTTCCTGCTTAATGTATCAACTCAACGCACAAAAGAAATAGAATTTAACGCTCTCAGAATAGATTATTTTATAAATATTGTAAGCTTAATAGGTAAAAGGCCCGCAAACAGGAAACTGGTTCTCAATGTTTCGGAACATGGAAAAGCTTTTGCAAAGAGATTCCTCAAAGAAAACAAGATAAATAGAGTCGATACGGTAATAGGGTTTAATCCTGGGGCTGCGTATGGGAAAGCAAAGTGCTGGCCTGTTAAAAAATACGTGGAATTAGGAAAGAATCTAATAAAGACTTATAACGTGAAACTGGTTCTGTTTGGCGGACCGCATGAACAAAATCTTGTAAATGCGCTGGCAAGGGGATTAAGAAACAAATGCGTTGTGGCAGCTGGGAAGACAACTCTTCAGGATAGCATAGGCTTAGTTAATAAATGCAAATTATTTGTAACGGGAGATACCGGACCTCTGTATATTGCATCTGCATTAATGGTTCCGACACTGGCGATCTTTGGTCCGACAGATCCGGATACTGTCACGATTCCATCCGAGAAATTACGGGTAATATACAAGAAAGTTAGCTGTTCGCCGTGTTTTCTTCGGGAATGTCCAAATACTCACAAATGTATGGAAGAGGTGAGCGTGGAAGAAGTATTTACTAAAATTTCTAAAAGGATGAGGGAATTTGCATGAGTATATTAGTAGTAGGTTCTGTTGCTTTGGATTCTGTTAAGACTCCACTTGAAGAGACAAAGAATGTTCTTGGCGGCTCAGCGTCTTATTTTGCATGCGCAGCAAGCTCTTTTGGAGAAGTTCGTTTAGTGGCAGCCGTAGGAGAGGACTTTCCGCAACAGTATATGGATCTGTTTAATGAAAAAGGAATAGATATCACCGGATTGCAAATAGAGGATGGTAAAACATTTAGATGGTCGGGAGTTTATAAGGAAGACATTAATCAAAGGGAAACATTGTCTGTGGATCTTGGTGTTTTAGAAAACTTCTGTCCGGAACTTACAGATAAGCATAAGAAGTCAGAATATGTTTTTCTCGCAAATATTGATCCGGAACTTCAACTCTACGTTCTAAATCAGATTGAAAATCCGAAACTGGTTGTCTGCGATACAATGGATATTTGGATAGAGAATAAAAAGAGCAAACTTCTAGAAGTGTTTAAGCGGGCGGATATAGTTATGCTGAACGATAGTGAAGCGATGCAGCTGGCAGGAGAACCCGATATTACAAAAGCAGCCGATGAAATATTAAAATTGGGTGTAAAATATGTAGTGATAAAAAAAGGGGAATATGGAGTGATGCTCTTTACTGGATACAGCCGTTTTTCATTGCCGGCATATCCTGTGAAAAATGTGATTGACCCTACAGGTGCGGGAGATAGTTTTGGCGGTGGATTTTTAGGCTGTATTTCCAAAATTGATATCGAAAATTTTCGAGATAATATCATTCTCCGAGCATTGGTTTATGGGACGATAATGGCATCTTTTACTGTGGAGGATTTTAGTCTTAACAGGCTAGCAAATCTTAGTGAATATGAAATAAAAAAGCGTATCAAAGAGTTCATTAAAATACCGGATGTAAGGAAGTTGACACAATCTTTTAGCTATGTATAATAGTCTTTGAACCAACGATTTAAATCGTTGGTTCAAAGGCATGCGGGTGTAGTTCAGTGGTAGAACTTTAGCCTTCCAAGCTAATAGCGTGGGTCCGATTCCCATCACCCGCTCCAAAAAGGTTGCTATTGTCTGTTCTTGACAAAAGAAAATGGTGGTGGTAGAATCCGAAGCTGTTTAAGTTAAGCATAAGGCGATTTTATGGCTAAGGCTAAAAGTGGTGTTGGACTTGATATTGGCAGTAATTCCATTAAGGTTGTAGAGCTTGTAAAGACTTCTCGAGGAATAGAGCTTAAGAACGCGAGTATTGTCAAGATTAAGGCAACGGATGGGACGCCAAAAGAAGAAAATACAGTTTCAGCGCTTATAGAGGCAATCTCCTCTTTTAAAAAACTCTCAAAATCTCGGTTAGTAGTAGCTATGCAGGGTCGTTCTGTTATTGTACGACACTTTAAGATTCCATCTGTAGGAGCGAATAGAATAAAGCAGATTATAAAGTACGAAGCTCAACAACAAGTTCCATTCCCGTTAGAGGATGTTATTTGGGATTATCAGATTTTAGAGAATGATGATAAAACCACTTCCGAAATAAATATTGCTTTACTTGCCGTAAAATCAGAGCTAATTTATGATCTTCTGGCTAGGATTTCCGCCGTAGGAATGTTCGCAGATATAATTGAACCCACTTCATTTGCCGTATTCAATTGTGCCAAATTTAATAATATGTTAGCTGACGAACCGACTGTGCTAATAGATATAGGGGCAACATCGGCATGTATTGGTGTTGCAAAAGGCAGACAATTAGTTTTTGCCAGATCAATACGTGTTGCAGGGAATGACATTACGAGGATAGTTCAAAAGGATAGAGATATAGGGTTTGAAGATGCTGAAAAATTAAAGTTAAAGGATGGAAGCATTGGTACAGCCGTATCTGTTTTGGAAACTTTGAGTGGTGAGATCCATCGGTCAATTAGTTTTTATATGTCTCAGATGGATAGAAAGTCAAAATTCAGCAAAGCTATTTTAACAGGACAGGCTTCCGGACAAAAAGAGATTGCGGCATTCCTATCCGATAATCTTAAACTGCAGGTAGTTGGACTAACACCTTTTTCAAATATTTTGATTAGCAATAAGGCGATTCTGGATATTACAGGGCAGAGTCCCAATGCATGGAGTGTTGCTATTGGATCTGCGTTAACGGCACTTAATGAATCTGATACGAAAGCAAATCTTCTTCCTCCTGAGATAATTACAGAGAAAAAACTTAAGAATAAAAGAACCTCGTTAATTATATCGGCGATTCTGTCGATATCAATCTTTATGACGGTGCATGTATTTACAGTTCAGAGTTATGCGATTAAGAGCTCCAAGCTGCAGCAAGTAAATGACATGTTAAATAAATGCAGTTCTTTTATTCCCAGAATAGAGGAATTAGAGAATGAGAGAATAAAGATAAAACAGAGATTGAAGATTTCTAAGTCCGTAATTTTTAAGAGAGATTTGTGGCCGAGAACGCTAATGGAAATAAGCAGACTTACCACTTCCAGTATTGTTATTTCGCAATTCTCATCCTATGTGGAAGAGAAAGATGGTGTCTTATTACTAGTTGGGTTGGCAGACTCATATCCTGCTCTGAGCAATTTTATTTCCCGATTAAAATCTTCGCCGTATTTTGAAGACGCGGAACTGGTTTCTACGAAAGAAAACAAAATTACATCTGTTGTTGAAAATGAAGGTTCTGCGGAACGGGTTAGTGTCCAATTTGAATTAAATCTTATATCAAAGAAGGAATAGAAGATTGAGACGTGTTCCAGAAAAATATGTGCTGATAGGAATAGGCGTGCTGGCATTGGTTGTTCTTGGCGTGTTATATTTTACATTAGCCAGCTCTATAAGGAAAAAGCAACAGATTGTGGACAGTCAATTCGCTTCTAAATCTTCCGAACTGAGAAAATATT
>DAOVHI010000137.1 GCA_030671985.1 bacterium | reverse complement strand
CTTCATCAATAATTACCTTTTCTATTGCGCCTATAGTTGCTCTCATACCCTGAGATATGCGCGCTCCTTCAAATGATGGTCCTGCAGCTGTGGAAGCAGCAATTATTTTCTTATTATTGCCAAGCACTATTTCTCCGTTTGTTCCTATATCTATAATTAATTTAAGGTTTTTTTCCTTATGTAATTGTGTTGCCAGTATACACGCAACTGTGTCACCTCCGACAAAACCTGCAATGCTTGGTAAAACGTATACAAGCGCGCCAGGATTTATATCAATGCCTATTTTCTTTGCTTTGATTTCTACAGGGTCTCTGACTACCAGATTAAACGGAATTTTGGCAAGGCTTTTTGGCGTAACTCTAAGACAAATGTGCTGCATTGTGGAATTGCCTGCAATTGCAACCTTGTATATGTTGTGAATACTTATGCCGGATTTATTTGATAATTCAGAGATCATGTCATTCAGTTCTCTGCTTATTTTATAAAAAAGCTTATCTAAGCCGTCCTTATCCGTTATTGTAAAATTTATTCGGGATATAATATCATCTCCATAAATTACCTGCGGATTCGTTCTTGAGACGAGCGCAAGTTCCTCTCCTGTGTTGAGGTCAAGAAGTGTGCCTACCAGTGTTGTTGTGCCTATATCAAATGCAACTCCGTAATCTATTTTTGTTGTATCTCCTTTTTCAACACTTATCAACTCTCCGTCAGAGAAAACGCAGGTAACCTTATACTTCGCTTCATTCAATATTGCTGAAAGATTACGAATAACATATATATCTGCATGAAAATCTGTTTTGACAGCTTCTCTTATTAAATTTAGATTTGCCTTCGGATTGTCAAGTGTCGGCTTTTTCAGCTCTACATATTTTTTCCATACACTTGGCTTGATCTCCTTTTTACTCTGTATGCCTTTCGTGAGGATCTGCTGGGCGGATTCTCTGGAAGCGGGCGGAATGTCAATGATACAGTTTGATGTTATTTTACTCTGGCATGCGAGTCTTATACCGTTTGATATATCATCTTTGGATAGTGTTTTTTCTTCTATAGACGTTGGCGGGATATTACCCTCAACGATCTGAACTCTGCATTTTCCGCATGTTCCCTGTCCTCCGCAGGGAAAGGTAATAACAATGCCTGCTCTGCCTGCAGCTTCCAGTATAGAAGTGCCGGAGAGCACATAAACCGAACAATTTTCAGGCTTAAAAGCAGCTTTTATTGAACTCATTATTATCCGTATTAATCCTGCCCGATTATACAACTACCATAAGGGTATTTCAAATTTTTAATGAAGTTGTCTGCGTAACAGACTGCCTTTTTTTAGCTTGTTTTTTGTTTTTATAGATACAATCTGACTGGGATTAACAAATTCTACTTCGTTGGCATCTTTATTTCTTATCTGCGTTATAATCTCTTCGCAGTCCTCTTCTAAACTTGGTCCAATCACTTCAAGTTTGTCCCCAACACATATTTTGTTTCTAACCTCAATTTTTGCGATGTTTGATTTTGTAGCCTTAACTATACCAACGAACTCGTAATTTTTTATATATGATGAAGATTTATATACCTGAGCTTCATCATTTGGTCTATTGAGAAAAAAACCTGTTGTATAGCCGCGATGGCTGATTTTTTTTAATTCAGCTAACCAATGCTTTTTGAATCTGTATTTTGACGGATTAGACGCATATTCATCAATTGCCCTCCGATATATTCTTGTTACGCATGCTATATAGTAGAGACTTTTCATTCTTCCCTCAATTTTCATAGCATGTGCGCCTGTTTTAAAGACTTCGGGAATATATTCTATCAGGCAAAGGTCTTTTGAGTTAAATATAAATGTGCCTCTTTCTCCTTCAAAAACAGGAAAGTATTCACCCTGTCTTGTTTCTTCATTGAGGAAATACTTCCATCTGCATGGCTGGGCGCAGTCTCCAAGATTAGCGCTTCTTCCTGCCATAAAACTACTAAGCAAGCATCTTCCTGAATGAGCTATACACATAGCTCCGTGAACGAATATCTCCATTCCGCATTTTGTTTTTTCAGCAATGCTTTCTATCTCTGTTTTTGAAAGCTCTCTGGATAATACAATTCTTTTTACGCCCTGTTTCTTCCAGAATTCCGCGCTTAGTTGATTTGAGGTGCTTATCTGAGTTGAAAGATGAATGTTTACCTCGGGACTTACTTTTCTTATAACAGAGATAATTCCCGGATCAGAAACGATATATGCATCAATCCCTATACCGGATAGTTTCTTTACATAATTTTCCAGTCCCACAAGGTGCTTATCGTGCGCGAATATGTTAAGTGCGACATATATCTTTTTTCCGCGTTTATGAGCATAGTCAACAGCTTTTTTAATCTCAGGAATTGTAAAATTATCCGTTCTTGCTCTGAGGCTCAACCTTTTTCCGCCGATATAGACAGCATCAGCCCCGTAATCAATTGCCGTTTTTAGCTTTTCAAGGTTTCCCGCAGGCGTAACCAGTTCAGGTTTTTTCATCCGATTTTCACATTCCCCTTATATATCTTTCTTATTTGGTTGAATATACTGCGATATTCCTGAGACGCATAATCGGGATATGTACATTGAAAAGGCTGAAAACTTCCTTTGGAACGAGTTTCTTTTTTAAACACAAGTGTTATTTCCGCATAGATGCCATGATTCAGATATATTCTGTGATAAAAGTCTTTTGTGCTGGCAAGAACAAGTTTTGAAAGACTCAAATACCCCGGATCAATGTTTACATCTCTTTTTTCCTCAGTCTTCCACGATTGGGAAATATTTTTCTCAAGTTCGTTGGTATATATCTTTATATTACTAATACTATTAGGCTCTATCAACCCCTCAAAACTCACAAATTTTCTCAACAGAGTTTTACCCATTTCCTTCTCATAATAATCTGTTTGATTGAAGTCTAATAACTCTGTCTCAAAATCTATTTTTCCAAACTTATCCACAAGCATTTTTATTACAGAATCTATTAAATTCTTATCCCGAGAAAAAATACTCGTTACTAATTTTACCGGATCACGTTCTTGTATTATACCCATTGCCCCTCATAGTATCCCAAAACCGAAGATTAGGCAATATTATTACTTGCACTAAAAATTAGTTGTAGATATAATTCAGCAATAAATAATAACTGATGAAAGGAGATTTTGATGAAGAGAGTTTTAGTAATGCTGGTTGGAGTAGGATTGTTGTTGTCGTCTCAGGCATGTGCTGTGAAAAAGGAAGAAGCGATTGTACCTAAGGATGATAGTATAGTAAAGAAAGAAGTCGCTGATGTTAGTGGAATCGGACT
>DAOVHI010000001.1 GCA_030671985.1 bacterium | reverse complement strand
CTATCCAGAAGAATAGCACCCTATCAGGTATAAATTATGTCGCACTTCCAAAAAATAGACCTTGCAGGGTATAAATACAATGCTTTTGCGCCCTAATGGGTATGAAATTTACAAAAACACATTGAAACTATACCAGATATGTGACATAATGAGGTTAATTATGAATCAAGAACATTTACTTCGCTACACGATGAGTATTTCTTCTCAGATAAAAAATTTACGAAAGAAAAATGGTTTAACACAAGTCGAGTTTGCTAAACGAGCTGGAGTCGGTTTGCGTTTTTTGAGAGAACTTGAACGCGGAAAGACAACAATAAGAATGGATAAGCTTCTGCAGGTTTTGGACTTTCTGGGATATCATCCGGAAATAAAGAGAAATGAACCTCAACATGCCGCAAAACATGAATAAATTAAGAGAAGCACATGTTTTTTATAAAAACGAATTAGCGGGGCGTATTGCTGAAACCCAAAATGGTTATATTTTTCAGTATGATAATGAATTTTCTAAAAAAAATATTCCAATTTCAATGTCTTTACCTCTTAGAAAGAAACCATATTATTCAAAAGAATTATTCGCTTTCTTTAAAGGACTTCTTCCTGAAGGCTGGTATTTAAATATTGTAAGCAGAACACTAAAAGTCGACACCAAAGATTTTTTTGGTCTATTGTTGGCAAGTACCAGTTGCGATACCATCGGTGCTGTTACCGTAAGAAAAACGGAATAAAAAATGTTTAATTCTTCTAAACTACCAATAATTGATTTTAACTTAGAGGACATATCTCTGAAGGCACAAAAACTAACCGGCAAACTTTCTATTTCAGGAGTTCAGCCTAAGCTGTCTGTTAAGTTGGATAAGAAACAAAATATGTTAATCCCCGTGGCTGAAGGAGGAGAATATATATTAAAACCACAAACACAAACTTTTTTAAATATTCCGGAAAACGAACAGTGCTGCATGGATATCGCCGAAGAATTAAATATAGACATTCCTTTTCATTGTTTGATTCCTTTAAAAGATAATAGTCTTGCTTATGTGATTAAAAGATTTGATCGGGAAAAAGGAACAAAGATCCATCAGGAGGATTTTGCGCAAATTCTTGAACAAACGGATAAATATAAAGGATCTGTCGAACAAATAGGTCGAAGATTAAAAGAAATATCTTCAGCGCCAGGTTACGATATGCAATTATTTTTCGAGCGAGTTGTTCTTAGCTTTATTCTCGGCAATGGTGATGCCCACCTAAAAAATTACTCCATTTCTTATAAAAACCAAGATGATATTCGCTTAACACCTGCTTATGATCTTGTATGCTCTAAACTTGTTATTCCCAATGAGGAAGATTCGGCTATAACTATTAACGGCAAAAAAAACAAATTACAAATAGAAGATTTTGATAACTTGGCTGAATACTTAAACGTTCCTCCAAAAATTAGATACGAAAAATTTGAAAACAAATTTGGCGTTATGAAAAGAATCATAGAAACTTCTCGCATTAACTCCGAAAAAAAACAGCAATTTCTTAAAATAATAAAAGAAAGAATAAGCCGCTTAAAACTGCAGGAATGAAGGTGAAAAAGACAATTGCATTAGTTTTGCTTGTTTTATTTTGCTGTATAACGTCAATAGAAGCAAGAACTTTTAAGGTTGTAAGTTATAACGTTGAAAACCTTTTTAATCTCACTAAGGACGGGACAGAATACACCGAGTATATTCCGAACACTGGTTATGGCTGGACAAAAAACACCCTTGACATTAAGGTTGCAAATATCGCAGAAGTAATAAAGGATTTGAGAGCTGATGTTGTCACATTACAGGAGATTGAATCGAAAAGTTCTCTTATTCTTTTATGTAGCAGGCTGAAAGACTTCGGTTTGGATTATCCTTATTTTGAGATTGCTGATTCCAAGAGCACGACTGTGAAGTGCGCTGTTCTGTCTAAGTTTCCAATTATAAAGAAAGAAGAAATACGGGTTGATAGTAAATTTGCCAGAAATATTCTCAAGATAACTCTTGATATTGATGGAAATCGTCTCATCCTGTTTATCAATCACTGGAAATCCAAACGAGGTCCTGAAAGCTGGAGGATAGATTATGCTAAAAAGCTTAAGAAAAATATTGACAAACTAAAAGATGATGTTGACTTTATACTGGTAGGTGATTTTAATTCAAACTATAACGAATACAAAACCTTCAGAGATTCTAGCAGACTGAACGACACTACAGGTATTACAGGAATCAATCATATTCTCAGGACTATCAAAGATTCTGAAATGGTAAATGAACAGATTTTAACAACACAGACCTCTAATGAGCATCTGTATAATTTATGGCTTGAAATTAAAAAAACCAGACGTTGGTCTTACAATTTTTTCGGAGAGAAGGGCGGTCCCGATAATATTGTCCTTTCCAAAGCGCTTTACGACGACAAAGGAATCTCATATGTGGATAATTCGTTTAACAAGTTTGATCCTGACTACCTGTTCTATGGAAACGCTATCTACCGCTGGCAAAGGGCAAAAGGCGGCAGAGGCAAACACCTTGGAGAAGGATACTCAGATCATTTACCGATTTTTGCGTGTTTTTCCACTGAGCCTTTCTGTTTTAAAAAGCGTGACACCTTTGCCGATGATATCGCTCCTTTAAAGTTGCAAAAAAGGAATATTTCCGACCTTTACAGTTCAAGAATTGGAAATGTCAATTACCACCTTGAACACTGTATCGTTATCTACAAATATGGAAATGATGTTGTCATCAAACAAAAAAATGGCAGAGCAATCTTTATATACAAAGCAGGGAGTAACCTGGAGCATGGCAAGGTCTATCATTTGACTGTAAAAATGCTGTATGATTATCATGGACTTCGTGAAATTACGGAGATTAGTGATATTAAAGAAATTGGGAAAGCGGCTAATTTTACTTCTTATTTGTTGAGCGATTCTTCGGCTGATTTCTCTGGACCGAATCTTCAGAGCGAAGTCATATCAGAAGCTGATGGCATTTATAAAGGAGGATATTTTTATTATGGCAGTAACCATAAAATTAAATTGTACTTTAAGGATAAGAAGTTAAGACCGAAAAACAATTCAAAAATCATATTAAAACATGCAAGAATAGGATGCTATAAATATCCTCAAATTATCATAGAAAAAAAGGCACAAATTAAGTGAATGAGAGACAAGCTAATAAAGTGGGAAAAACAAGCCCAAAATATGTTTTTTGTGCATTTCCCGTTGACAGGATACTACATTAAAATAGCACCAAGCATTTAATAATTAAGTTATCTTAAGAAAAACAATGCAAAACCAAGAATGGAATTACAAATATTATCGTGCTATTAGTCATGATGAACTACCAAATCATTCAACAATCTCACAAAAGCTACATAAGATCACAGGCTTTTATGCGAATGACTACACCAAGCCTGTTATAAATGATACTGGTGATTTAATAACTATTATTTCTGATGAATCGAATTTTAAAAATCATTTCAATTCGAGCTTAGTATGTCTACCATATTCTAAACCATCATCTATCCAAATATATGAAAAAAAACTTGAAAGGTTAGTGAAAAAATATGGTATTAAAAATATTCATATGACAGATATATTTGGTAAAAATAAAGTACTCGGAAGAAATAAAAGTCATATAGAGCAGTTCTTTGATGAATATATCGAAATAGTTCAAGGTATGAATATGATTTGCTTAGGAATATCAATCAATAAGGATGAATTATTAGGTCAAATTGGAGAAAGTAGATTATCAGATGAGGAAATATACTTCACACTCTTTTGGAATAATATAGAACATTTCTCTAAATCTTTAAAAAAGCATAGCATTTTGCATATTTATGTAGAACAAGAGTATAATATTAATAGAGATAATTCAAGAAATGTAGTGCCGAAATTGTTTCAAAAACTAAGAGGTGGAATCAACCAATTTTTGCAAAATACTGAACAAATTTTGTCAATTTGCAAACATCCACATTATTTTTCTAAATCAGCGTTATTATATAGCTCATTATCAGACATAGTTGCGTATACATGCAATAAAATTCAGTATAAAATCAATGCTGGTGTACCCCACAAAAAACTTTTAAAAGAATACCGGTTAATTTTAAGAGTTATGAAATCATCATTTAACAATGTGTCTGGAGTCCCAAGTAAAGAACTAAGGCATCTGATCGAATCAGCACATAAATAAAAAGATAATCCAAATAATATGTAGGGATAGGTCACGACTTACTTGTCCCTATGGAAAATCAAAACATTTCTTTCGGATTCTCCAAATATCCCTTAACCTTTTGTAGGAATTTTGCTCCATACGCACCGTCTATACACCTGTGATCAAATGAACATGTAACCTGCATCATTGAGCGAATGCCGATATTCCCGTCAATAATAACCGGCTTCTGTTTTATCCTTCCAATGGCTAAAATCGCGCTTTGCGGAGGATTTACAATCGCTGAAAAATTATCTATCTCAAACATTCCGAGGTTAGTAATTGTAAATGTTCCTCCTTCATAATCAGATGGCAGGAGTTTTCCGCCTCTTGCTTTATTTACAAGCTCGTCACGCTTTTTAGAGATATCCGATACCGCCAGTTTATCTGCGTTTCGTATAACAGGAACCACCAAGCCGTCATCCACAGACACTGCAAGCCCAATGTTTATATCTCCATTAATCTCAATTGAGTCTCCCTTAAAAGAAGAATTTATCTCATGATTTTCAGATATTGCAAGAGCTGAAGCCTTTATAATAATATCATTAAACGCAGGCTTTGGTAATTTTTCGGCTCTGATTTTCACACACTCCGTCATATCTATCTCCGTTGAAAGATAGAAGTGAGGAATCGTCTGAAAACTTTGCTGAAGCCGCTCTGCAATAACTTTTCTCATTCCTTTCACAGGAATTGTTTTCGCAGCAATTTTCTCGCTCCCTGCTGCTTCTCCAAAAGCAAGTACATCTTCTTTAACAATCCTGCCGCCAGGACCGGTTCCGCTAACCTTCGTTATATCAACACCTTTTTCCTTTGCCAACCTTTTAGCCAACGGAGAAATTTTTATTCTTTTATCTTCTATGTTTGATTTATTCTGAACTTCCGAAACAGGTTCCACAACAGACGTCTCTTCCTCTTTTTTTTCTTCTTGTAATTGTTCCTGAGGTTTTTCAGGGATATCCTCATCCATACTGCCGGCAATGTATCCAATAACTGCTAGAACCGGAACAGTATCTCCCTCTTTGTGAACAATCTTTCTAAGTACTCCATTTGTAAATGATTCTACTTCAAGGGTTGCTTTATCGGTTGTAACCTCAAGAAGCACATCCCCTTTCTCTACTTCGTCCCCCTCTTTTTTCAGCCATTTACCAACTGTGGATTCCTCAACAGTTTGACCGAGCTTCGGCATTATAATTTCTTTAATCATTGACATACCTCCTTAACCGCATTTATTACATTTTGTTTGTTTGGAATAGCTGCATCTTCCAATACAGGACTCATTGGAACCGGAACATCTGCCCCGCATACCCGCTTTATTGGAGCATCCAATAAGTCAAATCCATGCTCCGTAACCAGCATCGCAATCTCACTGGCTACATTACAGGTTTTGTATCCCTCCGAAACTATAACAAGTTTAGAGGTTTTTTTGACAGACGTCAAAATAGTATCAAGATCCAAAGGCTTGAGCGTTCTTGGATCAATGACCTCTGCTGAAATATTATCTTTTTCGAGCTCTGCGGCAGCTTCCATAGCCACATGGAGCTGTCTGGAATACGCTACAATAGTAACATCGCTACCCTCTTTCTTAATATCAGCAACACCCAAAGGAATTATATAATCCTTTTCAGGAACTTCTCCCTTCATACCATAAAGCATCTTATGTTCAATAAACACGACCGGATTATCGTCTCGAATAGATGCTTTTAGAAGCCCTTTTGCATCATACGGAGTAGACGGCATCACAAGATATAAGCCGGGCACGTGCATTATCCACGCTTCAAGACTTTGAGAATGATGAGCGGCAATACATCTTCCGGCTCCGCCTTCTGTTCTGAGCACCATTGGAACGGTGGTCTTACCGCCGAACATATATCTCATTTTTGCTGCCTGATTTACGAGCTGATCCATTGCCTGAGTAATAAAATCAATATACATAATCTCTGCAATCGGTCTCATACCTGTTATTGCAGCACCAATTGCGGCGCCAGCTATAGCTGACTCGGAGATTGCCGTATCCCTTACTCTTTCTTCTCCAAATTGTTCATACAGACCTTTCGTTGCTCCGTATGCTCCTCCGTATATTGCTACATCCTCACCCATAACGAGAACATTATCGTCTCGCTTCATTTCTTCCTGCATTGCTTCAACAAGCGCGTCTTTAAATGTTATTTCTCTCATCTTATGGCACCTCCATTTAATAAGTCTGCCGGAGAAGGCGCATAAATATCATCCATCAGTTCCTTAACATCAGGATACGGACTTTCAATAGCAAATTTCTCTGCGCTCTCCACAGCTTCTTCGGATTGTTTCTCAATTTGAGCAATCTCTTCCTCTGTAAGAATTTTATTGTCTATTAATTTTTTACTAAACTGTTTAATAGGACATTTATTTCTCCATTCCTTTTCCTCTTCCTTTGTTCTGTACGCTCTGGGGTCGCTTCTTGAATGCCCGAAATATCTATACGTCTTGCACTCCACGAGTGTAGGGCCATCTCCTTCGCGGGCTCTTTCAACAGCTTTTTTTATGGTTTCTTTAACATCAAGTATATCCATACCATCGCAAATCATACTGGGTATATCATATCCTTTTGCTTTGTCCGCCATGTCCTGTACTGCCGAACATCTTTTTGCAGCAACACTCATTCCATACAGATTATTTTCGCAGACAAACACAACAGGAAGTCTCCAGACAGCAGCCATATTCAGCGATTCATGAAAAATTCCGTTATTGGACGCTCCGTCCCCAAAGAAACATAAAACCACTTGATTTGTCTTTCTCATCTTTGCAGATAGAGCCGCTCCAACTGCAACAGGAAGATTGCTGGCAACTATGCCTGTTGCTCCGAGATTTCCTTTTGTAACATCTGCAATGTGCATTGAACCGCCCCGTCCTTTACAGTAACCTGTTGCTTTACCGCAAAGCTCAGCCATCATTTCAGGCAGCTTGCCGCCTTTTGCAAGACAATGTCCGTGCCCGCGATGTGTACTTGTAATATAATCATCCTCTTCTATTGCACTGCACGCTCCAACTGCGACAGCTTCCTCTCCTGCGTAGAGATGCGACGCGCCCTTTATTATATTTTTCGCAAGCAGTTCCATGACCTTTTCTTCAAATAAACGTATGTCCATCATCCTGCGGAGATAACCGGACAATTCTTCTTTAGACTCCTTCATATCCTCTCCTTTCTATATTAGGGTTTTACAATTATCTTCATTTCTTTTCCTGTCTCTGCTCGTGCTATTGCTTCAGCTAAGTCATCAAGTTTAAATTCCTTTGTTATGTATTTTTTTATCTTTATCTTTCCACTTGCTATCAAGTCTATAGCCGTTTGATTATGACACGGACTGGATCCGTGAGTACCGGTTATAGAGCATTCTTTGTAGTGAATAATATTGCTGTCTAACTGAATAAAGGGTTTATCTTTTGGCAATCCGCCAAAAAAGTTTACATTTCCGAGATTTGCAACCATTTCAATTGCGTCCTGCTGCGCCTTGCCAACTCCGCATGCAACTATAACCTTATCAGCGCCTCTTCCTTGCGTTAATTCTTTAACTAATTTAATACTGTCCTGCTCTCTTGAATTTATAAATAAATCTGCATTTACAGCCTTCTTTGCAGCATCCAATCTTTCTTCGGATACTTCTATCATTACAGTTTTTGTTGCGCCTCTTGCGCGGGCAAGTTCTGCATGCAGACATCCCATTGGACCTGTGCCTATTATTACAACAGTATCGCACATACCTACATTTGAAAGTTCCTGTCCGTTTATAACACATGCCAATGGCTCTGCAAGCGCCCCTTCTTCAAATGAAACATTATCAGGCAGAATATTTACGCACCCATTATCTACGGCAATTTTTGGGACAATCATATACTCTGCAAATCCGCCATTCCAAAAATATCCGATTGCCTGCAGATTTTCACACATTGCCTGCCTTTCGAGATGACAGTAATAGCAGTCTCCACATGGAACAGCCGGAGCAACTGCAACCCTGTCACCGGATTTATATTTAGAAACATCCTGTGCAACATCCATTATCTCTCCGGTCACCTCATGTCCCGTAACACGCGGGAAAGTAATAAGCCTATGCCCGTGATGAAAGATCTTTATGTCAGTCCCGCAGACGGCGCAGGCTTTTACTTTTATCAGCACTTCTCCCATCTGCGGTTTTGGCGTGTCGATTTCCGCAATTCTTAGTTTTTCAATATCTTCCAATAATGCTGCTTTCATATCAATTCTCCTTTAACCAGTTTTACTATTTTACCTTGTGACTCAATTTTACAAATATTCTTAAAGACAAAATCTATTCCTTCTTGTTTGATTGAATTTGCAAGCTGGCAAGCTGATGGATCTTCTGAATAATCATATTTCATTGCTGCTGCAATTCCCTTACATATATTTATAGGTTCTATATTGTATTCCAGAGCTAATTTTGCAGAGCCTATTAAACGGTCATTTGGACCCAGTTTGCGTATGGGATCTCTTCCTACCCTGCATACTGTATCTCCAAGCGCTTTATTAGCAAACCGATAAAGCAGATCATCAACATGTTCATAGTGTTTTTGTGAACTAAAACCATGTTTCTTAATAAGCGCTTCTCCTGTTTCTCTCAAAGCTCCAGTCACAACAGAGTAGATCTCTTTATCTTCCAATGCTTCCCATATAAACTTATATCCCTTTTGATAACCTAGATAGGCACATATAGAATGCCCGGCGTTATGCGTATAAATTTTTCTTTCCTCATAAGCATCTATGTTCTCATACGGAACCATACCTTTTATATCGGGAATTTCTCCAATAAACCCATCCTTGTCAACAGGAAGCGTACAATACTCTTCAACAGCAATACAAAGCGGATCTTCTTCTGAAATATTCCGAGGAACTACTGGAACCATTCTGCTAACCACTGATTCCACAAACCCCAGATTCTTTTTCGCATAATCCCATAGACTTTTATCAAGGGATTCCAGAACAAGTTTCCTAAACACATGACCGGCACCTAAGAGATTTTCGCATATTATGATATTAAGAGGTCTTTCTACATTCTTCTTTTTTCTTTCCACTAATCCGTCCGCTATGAGCGGCGCTATTTTCTCAAGAACGCTGTTACCAACAGCGGTTACAGCAATGTCTGTAGAAACAAGTTCTGAGACAACAGCTTTCTTATCCCTTGCGCTTATAGCCTTAATATTTTGAATCTTTAGAAAACGCGGCTTTTTGCCAACTATGTTAATTATGTAAGAGCCTATCCGGTTTATTGCTGATATAACCTCTTCATTTACGTCTATAAACGTTGTCTCATAACCGGACTGAAACAAAAGTTGTCCGATAAATCCTCTTCCAATATTTCCAGCACCAAATTGCACAGCCTTTTTCATGCGGTAATAACCTCAATCCCTTTTTTTTGGAATTTTTTTACTAATCTTTTGGAAATGCTTGTGTTTGTAATCAATTTATCAATACTATTTATAGAAACTACATTTGCAAACGCTAATTTACCAATTTTGCTATAATCCGCAACAACAATCACCTCTTTCGCTTTTTTTATCATAGCTCTCTTTGTTTCTGCCTCAATAACATCTGTTGTTGTGAGCCCTTCTTCATATGTTAGACCAATTGTGCCTGTAAATAGTTTATCAATATGTAATTTTCCAAGCGTCTGGTTTGAGATGGGTCCTATAAGAGTCATGTTCACTCTGCGCAGATTCCCGCCTATTACAACAACACTAATGCTTGGCAAGTTCGCAAGCTCAGCAATTATCTTTACCGAATTCGTAACTACCGTTAAGTTTAACATATTTGGTAAATTCCTCGCTATCTCAAGCGTGGTAGTGCCGCCATCCAGCGCAACTGTATCTCCTTCCCGTATCATTTGAACTGCCTGTTTTGCCACTCTTAATTTCTCATCACTGAACTGAATTTCTTTTTCTGAGAGAGAAGGTTCAAAACGCACGGAATCTATATTAACTGCACCGCCATGCGTTCGCTGAATCAATTTGTTTTGTTCCATGACATGCAGGTCTCTTCTTATTGTTGATTCCGACACATCAAGCAGTCCGCTTAGATCGGGAACAGATACGCTCTTTTTGCTATGTAAAATTTCCTTTATCTTCTTATGTCTCTCAACTGTGAACATGCTTGCTTTTACCCATATTTGCTCATATTTGCTTATTTCTAGATAATACCATGCTCATTTCTGCTTGTCAAGCAAAGTTTGACGGAGTTGCAACATTGAAGTATAATCCTTTAAATGAATTATTTATTAGCCCCTTTAGCCGGTATATTCGTTGGGGTTGGGTCAGGACTTCTGGGAATTGGTGGAGGTTCGATCCTTGTCCCTGTTTTACTGTTTGTCTTCAGATTGTCTATTAAAGAAGCAATCGGAACAAGTCTGTGTATAATTGTGTTTACTGCTGTATCGGCAATAATTGTACATTGGAAAGAAAAACAGGTTCATTTAAAGCTGGCTGTTGTCATGACTTTAACCGGAGTTATTGGCGCTCAACTGGGTTCTTACCTCAACAATATTACTCCTGACAATATAATTAAGCTTATATTTACAATCGTTGTAGTTATATTCGGTTTTAAAATGTGGATAGGCACCAATAATGAGGAAGAAAAAATTCCCATTACTAATAATACTTCTACTTCCAGCATAAAATTTAATAAATTATCTGCATTGATTCTTGGGCTGATTGCAGGAACTGCTTCCGGCCTGCTTGGGATAGGAGGAGCGCTGATCGTGGTTCCTGTAATGCATATATTTTTACGTATTCCCATGAATATATGCGTTGGAACCTCTCTTTTTATTGTATTCTTCAATTCTCTTTCAGGCGCATTTGGATATATAGCCAGAGGAAACACCGATCTAAAACTTGCGATTCTTATAGCTGTCGGTTCGGTTATTGCCGCTCCTTTTGGAGCAAAACTAAGCGTAAATATCTCACGGAAAAAACTAAGAAAAATATTTGCCGTTGTTCTTCTGCTTGCAGGAATAGCTATATTGTTTAAGAAGTCATGATATACTTTGCTTACAACACTCTTTTATATTCACTATCTGTCATTGCCTCTCCCTATTTTTTATGCAAACTTGTTTTTACTAAAAAACATCGAATGGGATTATCGCAGAGATTCGGTAAATTGCCTGAATCGTTGATATCAGACGGCAAATCAGTCTGGATACATGCTGTATCTGTTGGAGAAGTAGCAGCTGCAATGCCGTTCATTGACGAACTTCGAAAAACATTCCCTGATTATAGGCTTCTCCTTTCAACAGTTACCGCTACAGGTAACCAGTTTGCAAAAAAAACAAAAAACATTGATGGATTGTTCTTCTTTCCTTTTGATTATTCATTCGCAGTTAAAAAAGCGCTAAAACGTATAAATCCAAACATATTTATAACATTTGAAACAGAAATATGGCCCAATTTTCTCAAATACGCTCAAAATATGAAAATCCCCTGCATACTTGTAAACGGACGCATATCTCCAAACTCTTTTAAGCATTATAAAAAAACGAAGTTTTTCTTTAAGCATATTCTTGAGAACTTCTCAGCATTCTGCATGCAGACGGAACAGGATAAAGCAAGAGTCATGGAATTAGGCGCAGAAAAGGAGAAAGTCATAGTAACAGGAAACACAAAGTTTGACACGCTTGTCAGTAATGAAGAAAACGAAGATATAAAAAACAAGTTTACAAAACTCTTTGGAATTGAAAAAAACAATAAGGTCATTATTGCCGGCAGCACACACAAGGGTGAAGAAGAAAAAGTTTTAGACGCATTTGAATGCATTTGTCAAAAAGTCAGCAACGTCCTGTTAATACTTGCCCCAAGGCATCCTGAACGCTTTTCCGAAGTAACAAAACTGTTAAAAGACAGGAACACAGCCTATATTTTAAGGTCAACATTAGATAAGACCAAAAGAGAGAAACAGCAAGTCATAATTCTTGATACGATCGGGGAATTGTCAAAAGCATACACTATAGCTGATGTTGTATTTATCGGAGGAAGTTTGGTTCCTACGGGAGGGCATAATGTCATTGAACCAGCAAGTTTGGGCAAACCAGTTGTTTTCGGCCCATATATGTATAACTTTACTGAGAGTGCAAAGCTGCTTCTTGAGGGCAAAGGTGCTATTCAGATACCTGACGAAAGCAAACTTGAGGCTTGTTTACTGAAGCTGACCACGAATTCCGAATATGCAAAACAGATGGGTGATACTGCAAAAAGAATTGTGCATGAAAACAAAGGCGCAAGCAAAAGAAATCTTGAAATTATATCGGAATTTTTGGATAAACATCCCCCTAGTTCCATCTGAGACGAAACTAGCCCCCTTCAAAGAGGGAATTCCGTGGGATGTAGAAAAATGACACAACAAAGCAAAAGAAGGTAAACCGACGATTTAAATCGTCGGTTCAAGGCAATGGATCAGCAAATCATCCGTTCGCAATGACGAAAAGAATACTTCAAATAAATAGATTTTGAATCTCAATTTGGATGTGATAAAATTTGGATGTTAAAAAATTGCGATAATATGAAAGAAGCTCTATATTACAAAAAGCTCAACAACGATTCTGTGCAATGTCTGCTCTGCCCAAAGCTATGTAAGATCAAAGAGGGTAAAAGCGGGTTCTGCGGTGCAAGGCAAAACACAGGAAACAAGTTATTCTCAAACATATATTCCCGAATTAGTTCTCAGGGAATGGATCCCATAGAAAAAAAACCTCTGTATCATTTTTACCCCGGAAAGTTAATTCTTTCATTAGGTACTATTGGCTGTAACTTTGCCTGTCCTTTTTGTCAAAATTGGCAGATCTCTCAGGATCGTAATGTTCCCACTCAATACATGCCGCCGTCTGAAGCTGTAGAAAAGGCTCTGGAGAGAAATTCCATTGGTATTGCATATACATACTCTGAACCGATGATATGGTATGAATATGTAATGGATACAGCTAAGCTTGCCAAGAAAAAAGGGTTGAAGAATGTGCTTGTAACAAACGGCTATATTAATGAAGATCCGCTAAAAGAATTACTCCCGCTTATAGACGCTATGAATATCGATTTAAAAGCTTTTGACGAAAAATTCTATAGAGAAATCTGCAAAGGTGATCTTGAGACTGTGTTAAAAACAATAAAAATATCCAGTGCAAGCTGCCATATAGAGATAACAAATCTTGTCATCCCCGGGCTTAATGACACAATCGAACACTTTGAAAATCTCGTCAACTGGATAGCGGAAAACACAGGAGCAAATACACCTCTACATTTTTCGAGATATTTCCCGCAATACAAGATGAAAACAAGTTCTGTCACTCCGATTGAAACTCTGGAGCAGGCGTATAAAATTGCAAAGGAAAAGTTAAAGTCTGTATATTTAGGAAATATAATGATATAATAAGCAAAATTTTGGAGGGCTGTGCAATGGCATTATTAAAAGGCAGAATAGGATCTTTTTTGTGGGTGATGTTTATAAGCACGCTTGTAGGTACCGTAGCAGGAGAAATCTTTGGAGTTCTTATCCCCGAGGGTTTCTGGCATAATGTTTTTGCCGCAGGTCCAAAGTTTCAGCTTGGCCCGGCACCTTTAGATCTGGTAGTCTTGAGCATAACCATAGGATTTGGACTAAAGATTAATCTATGCGGGCTGCTGGGAATTATATCAGGTTTACTAATATATAGAAAGTTGTAGCCGTGTCCCTAGCGTGTAGTTTCCATGAATCCCTTAAGCTTTTTACTCCTAATTGGATGACATAGTTTCTTCAATGCTTTTGCTTCTATTTGACGAATCCTCTCTCTCGTTACATGGAATACGTTGCCTACTTCTTCCAATGTATGAGGATATCCATTATTAAGACCAAACCTAAGCCTCAATATCTTTGCTTCCCTCTCGGTAAGCGTCCCTAATACCACTTCCAATTGCTCCTTTAACATTACAGATGAAGTAGCAGCTGCTGGAGAAACAACACTCTTGTCCTCTATGAAATCTCCAAAGTGAGTATCCCCCTCATCCCCTACCGGCGCTTCGAGAGATATCGGATGCTGAGCTATTTTAACTATGCCGCGAACTTTATCTATAGGCAGATTCATTCTTTCTGAAAGCTGTTCCGGGGTTGGACCTTCTCCAAACTCTTGTATTAACTCACGCGATGTTCTTGCAAATTTATTAATCGTTTCTATCATGTGCACAGGAATGCGAATTGTTCTGGCCTGATCAGCTATTGCCCTTGTTATTGCCTGACGAATCCACCATGTTGCATAAGTAGAAAACTTATAACCCCGCTTGTGCTCAAATTTATCGATAGCCTTCATTAGCCCTATGTTGCCTTCTTGAATTAGATCCAAAAACGGCAACCCCCTGTTAACATATTTTTTAGCGATACTTACAACAAGGCGTAGATTCGCTTCTGCCATTTTCTTTTTTGCCACAGAAACCTTTACTTCCTCCCACTCTATATCCTCTACCAATTTAGACAGCTGGTCAAAAGATAGCGTAGCTTCTGCTTCTAAATATCTTATTCTTCGCTGATTTTTGTTTATGTTATGGTTAGCTTCTAAAATCTCCATAGCAGTATGACTTGTTTGCTTAATCACTTTTGCAGGAAGTATCTTCTTGTTTTTTATTTCTCTTGATACGGCAGATATCTGCTTTTTACTTATGCCAACTTTATTAATAATATTACTGATCTCTGCTTTCATCTCCTGTATTTCTTTAAGAGAATATTTTATCTTATTGGCGGTTTCCAGTATAAATGCCTGACTCAATTTAAGTTTACTTCCTATTTTTATAATTTTGTCTTTTTCTAAATTTATTTCTTTAATTATTCTCAACTCCTGCTCTCTTGAGAGTCCATGTTTTTTCAGTTTCTTTTTTAAATCATGAATTTTTATGTCAGTCGCCCCTATTTTCTCTAATAAAGCGGGCATGTTTTTTAATATATCCTTGTCTTGAATACCTATTTCATCATCAAGAATATCCTCGATTTCTGTTTCAGTTTCTCTCAGTTTTTTAATATACCTGTCAACTACGATTTTTATTTGTTTGGGCGCAAATCCACAGTTTAATACATGTCTTCTTAATCTTCTCTCTGCACTTTCGATTTTCTTCGCAAGTTTTGATTCCTCTTCTCTGGTGAGCAAAGCAATCTGCCCCATCTGATGCAAATATGTGCGCACAGGATCACTAATTTTTGATTTTGCAGCAACAACCTGCGCTTCTTTGGCTTCTTTTTCTTTCGCAACATCGGCAACCTTAGTTTCCGGAGTAGATAAAATTTCAATATCCATGTCTCCCAGCATCATAAGAATGTCATCAATCTGTTCCGATGAGACGACATCGCTGGGGAGCATCTCGTTTATCTCTTCATAGGTCAAGCGTCCTTTTTCTTTTCCTGTCTCTATTAACTTTTTTGTGCCTTTAGGGTATCTCTTTCTCTTATTCATAGCATTCACCTTTATGTAGGGGACGGATTTATCCAACCCGAAACAACTGTCTGCATTGTATCATTAATTCTTTCTGTTCCATTATCTGCTTTAAAAGACTCTTTATTTCACCTGTTTCTTTTGTTTTTTCTAAACTTACATCAAGCTCAGCTATCCTTTTATTTATTTTTTTCTCTTTCAACTTTGCGATTGTCTGATTAACCTCTTTTTCTTTTTCAGAATGAGGAACAGATTTCATAACGAGTCCTGTAACTATGTCCTTAAGCACATCATTTTTCAACTGATTTAAAATATTCTTATAAGACACTATTTTACCAGCTATGTCCAGTTTAAACAGCAAGTCTGCAATCTGCCGATAATCATTATTCAAGAAGTCCTCTGCGACTAAATACCGACGCACTTTTTTAACAATATCCGCATCTTCCAGCATTAATTGCAGTAAGTGCTTCTCAAATCTTTCTGATGGTAAGAGAGCAGTGCTTGGATGATAGGACGTTCGCTCAGATGCTTGATTCCCCATTTTACCCAGTTCATCTAATATAGATGCTTCACTCAACGATAGCTTTGCTGCTAAATACCTGATATATTCGGATTTTCTGATGGAATCCGTTATCTTGCTGATTGTAGGCAGTATGTTTCTCGCAATTTCCACCTTGCCGTCTACAGATGTTGAATCCAACCGTTCTTCCAGAATACCAATCTTATAAGTAATAATATCAACTGCTTTCTCTAGCATATTGGAAAACTTGTTTTTGCCATATTTCTTAAGAAAGCTATCGGGATCTTCCCCTACAGGCAGCTTGACAATTTTAACCGTTAAACCCTGTTCAACTAAGATATCTAATCCACGTAACGTTGCATTGGTTCCAGCTTTATCTCCGTCATAGACAATAGTTGCTTTTGCAGCATATCTTAGCAGTAACTTGGCCTGAGGAACTGTCAAGGATGTTCCTGAAGACGCTACAACATTTAAAAAACCTGCCTGATAAAGCGACAAGAGATCCATATATCCCTCTACTATGATAGCGTGTTTCTTATCAGCTATTTCCTTTTTCGCAATATTAAGTCCATAAAGAATATTGCTTTTATTATATAAATCTGTCTGTGGAGAATTTGTATATTTGGGAAGTGTTTTATTATCAAGCGCTCTGCCGGCAAAACCTACGATTTTTCCCTGTGTATTATGTATTGGAAATATAATGCGATTCTTAAATCTCATATACCTGTTTTTCTCGCGGGAATCATACGCAGTTATACCTGCTTTATCTAAAAACTCTTCAGAGAGATTTTTCTCTTTAGCAAATTCCAGCAAGCTCTTCAAAGAGGCTGGCGCGTATCCCAGTTCAAAGTTTTTAGTCGTCTGACTATCAATTCCTCTGTTCTTCAGATACTCGCAAACTTGTTTGCCTCCCGAACTATTTACCAGCATACTGATGAAATGCTCAGAGACCATATTGTTAACTCTATACAGGTCTAAAACATCTGTATTTATTTTTTGTCTCGTAATAGAGATGCCCGCTTTATCTGCAAGCAACTCTACCGATTCAATAAAAGTCATGTTTTCATATTTCATTACAAAGCCAAATACGTTACCTCCCGCTCCACAGCCAAAGCAGTGAAATATTTGTTTTTCCGGACTGACCACAAATGACGGAGTCTTTTCATGATGAAACGGACACAGCGCTTTAAAACTTCTTCCTGTCTGTTTTAGTGGAATGTAACCGGAAATAATCGAAACAACATCACTCTGCTGTTGTATGTTCTCAATAACTGAATCAGGAATCATTCCAGCCATAAATTTAGACTGCCCTTGTTGATGTTTTTTCCGAAAAGCCAAACCTTGAGTTTAGCATTGTGATATGTGACTTGTCAAACTATCCCGGAGGCCAGTTCATGATCCTTCCGCCTATAAGATGAAAATGCAGATGAAACACCTCTTGCCCACCGTGCTTGTTGCAGTTACATACTATGCGAAACCCCGAAGAGGCAATGTTGTTTTTCTCTGCTATCTCTACAGCTATTTTATGTATCTTCCCAATTAATACATTGTCATCAGCATCAATAATGGTTGAGATGTGTTTCTTTGGAACTATTAGTACGTGAGTGGATGCAACAGGTTTAATGTCCCTAAATGCTATTATATCCTCATCTTCATATACTATTTCTGCCGGAATTTCTTTACTGATAATCTTACAGAATAAACAATCACTCATGACAATCTTGATTGTACACCAACTTGAGCACACAAATCCAATATTATTTTAATATCTCGTATGCTTGACTTGCCTTATGAAAAGTGATAGTTTCTGCTCAATGAATTATACTTTGGTCAAAAAACCATTTCGGATTTTATTTATTATTTGTCTTTTATTTGGATTTTGTCTTTCGCAATTATGTGCCGCTCCATCCTCTTTCATAACTCATACCGTAAGAAAAGGAGAATCGTTGCATAAAATTGCCAAGAAATACCTCCCTCTGAGCGATTTCTATACATCATCATCACTAGTTAAAGAAATAAAAAAGATTAACGATATTAATCAGACAGGTCTTAAAATAAATAAAAAACTTAGAATTCCTGTTGTTAGAACAAAACCAGTCAAGGCGAAAACAGTCACAAAAGACAAATCTTTTAATGCCAGAGGAATATACATAACCGGTAATACGGCAGGAGCAGAAAGAATTTTAACACTAGCGAAAAAGCTGAAATCTGTTGGAGGAAACACCATAGTTTTTGACGTGAAGGATATTGACGGCGTAGTAACATATAAAAGTTCCGTGCGGCTTGCAAAAGAAATAGGCGCTACCGAAAAATCTCAGATAAGAGACATAAGCAAAATGATATATCTTTTGCATGAAGAGAGGATACATGTTGTCGCAAGAATTGCGCTTTTTTGTGATGAGATTTTGGCTAAAAAACGGCCTGAGCTAGCTATACAAAGCAAGTCCAAAGGAGGCGTGTGGAAACAGAAAGGTAAGCTTAGATGGGTGGATCCTTCTCTTGAACAGGTTCAGAAATATAATCTCGATTTGGTCACAGAACTGTGCGACTTGGGTGTGGATGAAGTTCAGTTTGATTACATTAGATTTCCTGCAATGGGAAAAGTCAAGGATGCAAAGTACTCATTCGATGAGACAAAGACAGAAAAGCACGCGATCATAACAAGTTTTCTGAAGAAAGCTTATGAATTAACACGCAGGAAGAAAGTCTTATTATCCATAGATGTTTATGCAATTACGGCATGGCAGCGTAAGGAAGATGAGGAAATCACGGGTCAGAGGATTCGGGATCTTGCAAAATATGCTGATGTAATAAGTCCTATGCTCTATCCATCTCATTTCTACGGCAGGTTTGAAGGCAGGAAGAATCCTGCAGATCATCCATATTATTTTGTCTCGCAAGGCTGCAAAAAAACCAGAATTGCTACAGAAAAAACAGGTATTATTATAAGACCATGGCTTCAGGCATTTCCATATAAGATAACCAAATCCAAGTGGAATAAAGACTACATTCTTGAACAGATAAAAGCCGCTAAAGAAACCGGAGCATGCGGATGGCTGTTGTGGAGCGCAAACAATAACTATAAAGTTTCGTGGCAAGCGTTAAAATCTCATTGAGCTTTTTGTATATATTTGCAGCGTTTTTAGGGTTCACTTTAGATAAACTTAAGGGACTTTCGTATAAGCGCTTCTATCTTTATCTCTTCTTTTGTCTCAGCCAGCACCCTGTCAACAGCTTTTTGTGCAATGGCGCGGGAATATCCTAATGAAACCAATGCAGATATACTGTCATTAATTACAGAGAGTTCCTCAGGATCTTTGCCAGCCAGATAAGATTTTTCTCTGTCTGTTAAAATACCTATTTTATCCTTGAGTTCCACTATGATCCGCTGGGCGGTTTTTTTGCCTATACCCGGAATTGTGGTTAATATCCCAACATCTTCATCTATAACTGCGGCCTTGAATCTGTCAACTTTTATAGCAGATAAAATCCTTATAGCCACGCTTGGTCCTATTCCTGATATGGAAATCAGTGTCTTAAAAAAATCTTTTTCATCTTCAGTTGCAAAGCCATAGAGATCTAATTTATCTTCTCTTACATAAAGATATGTAAAAACCTTTAATTTTTCCTCGATTTTGCAGATTTGGTTGTATGTAGTCAGCGAAACATGCATTTCATAGCCGACTCCGCCAACATCTATAACAATAAGTGCCGGCGTTTTAACCGATAATTTTCCTTCTATATATCCTATCACTTCTTCCTCTTGGTACTAATCGATTTATATAACACATGGCAATAGCTAAAGCATCCGCTACATCGTCGGGCTTAGGTGTCTCTTCAAGATGCAGAAGTTTTTTTACCATAAACTGAACCTGTTGTTTGGAGGCTTTTCCATATCCAACTATGGCCAGCTTTATTTCCAAAGGAGTATATGACGCTATTTCAAGATCAGCATTAACCCCTGCCACTATAATCGCACCCCTCGCTTGACCCACTTGAAGAGCGGTTTTTGCGTTTTTGCAAAAAAACAGTTCCTCAATACTAAGAACATCGGGTTTGTATTTTTCTATTATATCAGAAATTTTTCTATAAATTAATTTAAGACGATTAAAAAACGGCTCATCTTTTGACGTTTCTATACATCCAAATCTTAAAGGCAAAAGAGAATCCTTTCCCTGCTGGGATTCTATAACTGCATAACCTGTTCTGGCAACGCCCGGGTCAACACCAAGAATGCGCACTATATATTTTCCATTTCCTCATCAGAAATATCAAAGTTTGCATAAACATGCTGCACGTCATCATGATCCTCAAGCGCTTCCATAAGATGCAGCATCTGTTCCGCCTTTTTCCCTGTAACGGGAACCGTGCTCTTAGGTATCATGCTTATTTCCGCCAATTCAGGATTGATACCCTCTTTCAGGATTGCTGTCTTAACTTGTTCAAAAATTCGAGGATTAGTTATGACCTCGTAGAAATCACTCTCTGTTTTCATATCTTCAGCACCGGCGTCTAAAACGATTTCCATAAGTTTGTCTTCATCTACGAAGTCCTTTTTGACATGACATAGACCTTTTTTCTCAAATATCCACGCTACACTTCCACTCTCAGCAAGATGTCCTCCGTTTTTCGAAAAAACATGTTTTATTTCGGCAGCCGTGCGATTCTTGCTATCGGTAAGGAGTTCTGCATAAATAGCTACTCCGGCAGGACCGTATCCTTCATATGTAAGCTCTTCGTAGTTCACTCCGGGTAATTCCCCTGTCCCTTTCTTAACTGCGCGTTCTACATTTGACGCAGGCATGTTTGCGTCCTTTGCTACCTGAATAGCGCTCCTCAGTCTGGCGTTAGCGTCGACATCGCCCCCGCCGCTGCGCGCAGCAACAGTTATTTCTTTGATAAGCTTTGTAAATGTTTTTCCACGCTGCGCATCAACTTTCGCTTTTTTATGTTTAATTGATGCCCATTTTGAATGACCCGACATTTATTCTATCCCTTCTTCATTTTCTCTGTTTCTTCAACAACCTTACCGCTTATTTGCGCAGGAACTTGTTCATAATGTGAAAAATGCATGCTGTAAGTACCGCCTCCCTGCGTCATAGATTTAAGATCCGTTGCATACTTATAGAGCTCCGCCAAAGGAACATTCGCCTTTATTGTTTGAGAGCTCCCATCCGTATCAATTCCGATAATTCTTCCGCGTCTGGAGTTCATGTCTCCATTAACATCTCCCATGTATTGAGAAGGAACCGTAACCTCTACCTCCATGATAGGTTCTGTAAGCACAGGATTTGCCGCTGTCATAGCCTCTTTAAACGCCATAGATGCGGCTATCTGAAATGCTATATCAGAGGAATCAACGGCATGGAACGTTCCGTCGTATAACGATACACTCAAGTCCACAACAGGATAACCGGCCACAACTCCCTTTTGAATAACCTGTTTTAATCCCTTTTCAACAGAAGAAATAAATTTGGCCGGGATAGCGCCTCCAACTACCTTATTAACAAACTCAAATCCCTTGCCGATTTCCAAATGTTTAATCTCAATATACACCTCGGCGTATTGTCCGCGCCCTCCGGACTGCTTTTTGTATTTAGTATGTCCTTTTGCGGATTTCCTTATTGTTTCTCTATAGGGAATTCTTGGTTTTTCCATATTAACCTTCACGCCAAATTTCTTTGCCAGTTTACTTATAATAACCTCCAGATGAAGCTCTCCAAGCCCGGAAATGATTGTTTGCCCGAATTCCTTGTCAACTTCCACACTTAATGTTGGATCTTCTTCTTTTAATTTAGTCAAAGCTGTACCAATTTTATCCTCGTCTTTTCTTGTTTCAGGCTTAATTGCGAATGATATGATTGATAAAGGAAATTTAGGAGGAGAAAAAACTATAAGATTTCCGGCATCGCACAAAGTATCACCTGTTTTCGTGCTTTTCAATTTAGCAACTATTCCAATATCTCCTGCATGGAGCTTATTTACGTCTATTTTATTCTTGCCCTGCATCTGTACAATTTGCCCAAGCCTCTCTTTCTCCCTTCTGGTAGAATTATAAACATCCGATGAGGAAGATACCGTGCCTGAATATACTCTAAAAAAGCTCAGCTCGCCAAGGTGAGGCTCGGATACTGTTTTGAAGACCAAAGCACTGAACGGATCCGAATCAGACGCCTTTCTTTCTATGGTTTCATCCGTATTGGGCTTTTTCCCTGAAACGATATCATCTGCAACAGGAGACAGCATAGAAGCAATTATTATATCCGTAAGTAATTTTATTTCTGTATTGTTCAACGCGGAACCGCACATTGCCGGAATAAATAATCCCGATTGAATGCTTTTACTTAATGCATTAGAGAGTTCGTCTTGAGAGAGTTTTTCTCCTTCAAGATATTTTTCTATCAAAGAATCGTCTGTTTCAGCCAGCGCTTCAACTAGTTTTTCCCTATATTGCTTTGCTTGATCTAAAAGAGCTTCGGGGATACTTTCTTCCTTCATATTCATCAGATCAATAATTCCCTTAAATGAAGCTCCTTCTCCGATTGGAATCTGCAGAGGGATAACTTTCTCTTTGAATATTTTTGCGGCAGACTCAATAGTTTTGAAAAAGTTCGAACCGTCTTTATCTATTTTATTCACAAAAACTAATTTGCCCGAAGCTTCGGACTTTACCATTTTCCAGATTCTCTCACTTTTCAAACTGACTTCTGTTGTAGAGTCACACACTATTACGACATTATTCGCAACTCTAAGTGCAGAGTTCAACTCTCCTCTAAAGTCAGCATATCCGGGAGTATCAATAACATTTATTTTGGTGTCGTTATATTCACACGCGCATATCTTTGAGGTTATTGTTGTCATTCTTTGTGTTTCTTCGGGAGTGTAATCAAAATTACTTGATCCGTCGTCTATCTTGCCCAGCCTGTTTGAACCTCCGGAATTGTATAGAATTGCTTCTGAGAGAGAAGTCTTACCTGATCCTGCTCGTCCTACCAGAACGATGTTCCTTATTTTCTCGCTGACACATTCCTTCATAATCCCCCCTTTTTTGCTTGTGATTAATGAAACAAGTCGGTGTAATATAGCATAGCGGCGTTTATGCTTTCAAGGAATAAATTTATGGAAGTTTTCAAGCTACAAGAAGATTGACAAAATCCCGAATGTTGTTCATAATGCTGAAGTAGTTTTATAGGGGTAATATCATGTTGGATATAAAATTTATAAGAGAAGAGACAAACTGCGTGAAGAATGCAGTAAAAAACAGAAACATGTCTGTGGATATTGATGAGATATTGAGGATTGATGAAGAAAGAAGGTTATTGCTTGGAAATGTAGAAGCTCTTAAGCAAAAGAGGAATACTGCTTCCACCGAGATCTCAAGACTTAAAAAAGACGGAGGAAACGCAGACACCTTAATCGGCGAAATGGGAAGCATATCCCAGAAAATTAAGGAATTAGACGAAAAATTGGGGGGAATAGATAAAAAATTACGCCAAAAACTCCTATTTGTCCCAAATATTCCACATAAGACAACGCCGATTGGCAAGTCGGAAAAGGATAATGTTGAGATAAAAAAATGGGGAGTAATGCCAAAGTTTAATTTTGCTCCAAAGCCTCACTGGGAAATTGCAAAGCGTTTGGACATACTGGACTTTGAAAGAGCCTCAAAGATAGCAGGCGGACATTTTTCTCTATATAAGGGACTAGGTGCCAGACTTGAAAGAGCGCTTATAAATTTTATGCTTGATATTCACACAAGAGAGCACGGATATAAGGAAGTATCAACTCCCTTTATAGCGAATAGGCTCTCTATGACGAGCACGGGGCAGCTGCCCAAAATGGAAGAAGATATGTATAGATGCGAAATAGACGACTTTTTTCTCATACCGACTGCGGAGGTGCCTGTTACAAATATACACAGAGATGAGATATTAAAAGAGGATGATCTGCCGATCTGCTATACAGCGTACTCTCCATGTTTTAGAAGAGAAGCCGGTTCTTATGGAAAAGATACCCGAGGACTTAATAGAGTACATCAATTTGATAAGATTGAAATGGTAAAATTTGTAAAGCCTGAAAACTCTTATCAGGAGCTTGAAGTTTTACTTGGAAATGCAGAAACCATACTTCGTCAATTGGAGCTTCCGTACAGAGTTATTGTGTTGAATACAACAGATATTTCATTTGCAGCAGCAAAATGCTATGATATAGAAATATGGGGAGCCGGACAGAATAAGTATCTGGAAGTCTCCTCTTGTAGTAATTTTGAGGATTTTCAGGCAAGACGCGCCAATATAAGGTTTAGAAGAAAACAGACAGAAAAGGTAGAGTTCGTGCACACTCTGAATGGTTCAGGTGTGGCTCTTGCAAGAACCGTTGTTGCGCTTCTGGAAAACAATCAAATGGAAGATGGAAGTGTTTCCATCCCCAAAGCTCTCCAGCCCTACATGGATGGGATGGAGATCATAGAATAAAAAGGAGGAGTTATGGAATACGGTGGTAATGGCCAGGATGATCTGGAACGTATGATTAATGTAGGGAAGCAGAAGCTCAGTAAATTTGGAGGCGTAGTTCCACTTATAGTCATTGGCGTGTTCATATTGATACTGTTAAAAAGCGCAATCTATTCCATTGGTCCGGATGAGGTTGGCGTTGTACGACGCTTTGGCAAATATGTTGCTCCGCCAGTCGGATCAGGATTACATATGAAGCTGCCTTTTGGAATAGATAAAGTAATTCCTGTAAAAGTTGAGCGTATATTTAAACAGGAGTTTGGCGTGCGGACTCTTCGTTCAGGAGTAAGAACCCAATATTCAACCGGTTCCTATCTTGACGAATCTTTGATGCTTACAGGGGATCTCAATATTCTGGATGTACGCTGGATCGTGCAATTCAGGGTAAAAGATCCTGTACAACTGCTTTTTAATACCAGAGATCCCGAGGATAACGTTCGAGATATCTCCGAAGTGGTAATGCGGAGGTTTGTAGGCAACTACAGTGTAGATGAAGTCCTTAGCACAAAGAGAGAAGAGATTGATGACCTTACACATATTGAGATGCAAAAAATATTGGATAAGTATGAAACAGGAATTCAGATTGTTACTGTGAAACTTCAGGATGTAAATCCTCCTGATGAAGTAAAGCCTGCATTTAATGAGGTCAATGAGGCGAAGCAGGAAAGAGAAAGGGTAATCAATCAGGCGCGGCAGGCGTATAATAAGGTTATCCCGCGCGCT
>DAOVHI010000051.1 GCA_030671985.1 bacterium | reverse complement strand
CCTCGGCAAGATTGTTGTCTGCAAAGGCATTAATTGAAGCTCAATCAGGAAATCAGGATAAAGCTCTTGAGACATATTTAATAGGTTTAAAAACATTCAAACACTTAGGCGATAGTCCTTTAATAACCTCACAGCTTGTCTTGATAACTTGTGATGGTCTTATTATGGTCTCGCTCCAGAAAATGCCTTGTGTCGGAAAAGTGAGTTCAGAGAACTACGCTAGACTAATTTCTGAATTGGAAAGTCATATTGAGCCAGTATTCTTGACAAGGTTTATACAAGGAGACAGATGTTTCGGTCTTAGAGAATTTCAGGAATACTATGAAGGAAAAACAGGGTGTATAATACAGGGGAAAAAGGTTAATGTATCTGGTTTTAATAAATTTATTTTTTGCCTTTGGAAACCTTTTTTTAAAAGAGATATGAGAGCGAATCTTGAAATGTATGTAAAATTAGAGAAATTATGCAGCGCGCCTTACCATGAAAACATAAATAAATTCAAGAATTTTAAAGACATAGAAAAATATTTAGGAAAAGGGATTCCTAAATACTGCATTTTTACTAAAATGGCGGTTACTTATTTAGATAGATTATATGAAACAATAACAAGTTATAAAGCAAAGGTGCGTGTTTGTGCGGTAGGTCTGGCTCTCAAAATTTACAAGCAGGAACATAGTAATTACACTGAAACATTAAGTAATCTTGCGCCTTACATTCTAAAAGAAACACACAACGATCCTTTTACGGGAAAGAATCTTGTTTATCAAAGAACAAAAGAGGGATTTATGCTTTATAGCTTTGGACCTAATATGAAAGATGATGAAGGAATTCCAAGATTCTACGGCAAAGCAAAAACTGACGTCGATAGAAAAGCAAAAAAAGACTACGATATTGTCTGGAAGTGTGAGAAGTAGGGACAGGTCGAGACCTGTCCGATACAAAAACGAAAGGAGAGATATGATACTGTACTCAATGATTCGGAACTCGTTTCAGAGATTAGGAAAGCTGATTAAGAAGGAAGAACACAAGGGTTCCTAACACAAAAAAGAGAATTATGAGTAAAGATTCTAGTTGTAAATCAGTTAATGTTAAATCTGTGTTATTCATTTCCATGTTAATATATGCAATTGTCTGTTTTGGTTTGGGAGCGTTAGGTAAAAATCCATTTCACTCTATACTTTATGACAATACATCAGTCTTGATTTTCTTCTTAATATTAGCCATATCCAATCTATTAATTCATTACATCATTAAAAGAAAGTTTGCTTACGTTGTCAAAAAGAATCCAGACGTAGAGTATTATCACATTGTTTGGCATATTTTCTTTTTAGGTTATGTTATGGCATGGTTAGCTAACTCAATGTCTTCAGCAGTGTTAGTACATACCAGTCTGATAATTTTTGCTATACCAATAGCTATTCTTATTTGGGAATTTTCTTGCAGATTTATTAGGAAGGGGGCGAAAGAACAAATTGAGGATAGAACAATAGATAAGAGGGAAAAAGAACCAGTCGCCCATAGTTCCAATATTAAGTCATTGTCATCTAAAAGATGGAGTAGTTCTTTTATGACCATTGCGATAATTTCAACGCTTATCATGCCGATTGTTGGGGTAATTATAGGAATACATGGCGTATCAGAAATTTGGGGGAATAGAAAACAGGGAAAAATACTTCTAATTATTAGCTCTACTCTGACTGTTATATATATTTTTCTTTTCTTCTTATTTTTCTTTGACAAACAAGCAGTTAAATCTTTATTGTTGATAAAGTAAAAAAAAGAGGAAACCAACAAAATGAAACCAAATATGAGAATTGACAAGTCAATGAGGATACCAAGAAGATGGGCTATTATTAATTTGGTTGCAGCTCTTCTGACGTTTTTGATGCTTACCGGCTTATGTGTTAACGGCATGAAGATGGCACGTATTTGGAAGAGCGCATCAAAGACACAGGAGAAAATGAGTAAGTTTGTGCCAACTACTTCAGCCGAACAGGGCATGAAAACGCTCCTTCTTCATTCTTGCTGGGTAACTAGAGTTCAGAGAGCTGAGTTTTTTCTCCTAGCGACAGTAGGCTTTGCTTTCGGGTTTTTTGGGTTATATTCATTCATAATAATCAGAAAACTCATTAGAAGAATTAGCAATCTTTAGAAAACGAGATTGCTTCACTTCGTTCGCAATGACCAGTGATGAGTGAAAGAATAAAATCAAAATAAAACATGTGAAACCTGTTGAAGTTTGATATTTAATTTTGTATAATCGCCTAAATTAGTAATTAACTCAGAAGTTAACCAACGTAAAAGGGAGGATGTCAATGGCAACGAAGGTCGGAATCAATGGATTTGGAAGAATTGGAAGATTGGTTTTAAAAGCGGGTTTAGGCTCAAGTGAACTGGAGTTTGTAGCAGTGAATGATCTTACAAATGCAAAAACATTAGCGCATCTTTTCAAATACGATTCCACTTTTGGAATATTTGACGGCACTGTAGAAGCCAAAGACGACGCGATAGTTATTAACGGTAAAGAAATAAAAGTTATTGCCCAGAAAGACCCGGCGCAGCTGCCATGGAAAGAAATGGGCGTGGACATTGTTATTGAATCAACAGGAAGATTCAGAGACAAGGCGCAGGCAAGCGCTCACATTCAGGCAGGAGCAAAAAAGGTAATTATATCTGCTCCGGCAACAAACGAAGATATAACAATTGTGTTAGGGGTAAACGAGGATAAGTATGATTCTTCTTCACATCACATTATTTCAAATGCCTCTTGTACCACAAATTGTTTGGCACCGGTTGCAAAAGTCTTAATGGATAATTTTGGTATAACAAAGGGATTGATGACAACAATCCATTCATATACAAATGATCAGGTTATACTTGATTTTCCAAGCAAGGATCTAAGAAGAGCAAGATCAGCGGCTGTATCAATGATCCCCACAACAACGGGAGCGGCAAAAGCTGTTGCGCTTGTTCTTCCTGAGTTGAAGGGCAAAGTGGACGGAATGGCTATCAGAGTTCCGACTCCAAATGTATCTCTGGTTGATCTTGTTGTGAATATCGAAAAAAACACAAGCGCGGAAGCGGTAAATGCAGCCTTAAAAAGTGCAGCAGAAAATGAGTTGAGCAAATATCTCGAATACTGCGAAGAGCCTTTAGTATCAAAGGATTTTAACGGAAACAGCAAATCCTCAATTGTGGATGCGTTATCTACGAAAGTGATAGAGGGTAACATGGTTAAGGTTCTTGCATGGTATGATAACGAATGGGGTTATTCAAACAGAGTTATTGATTTAGCTGAGTATATAATTTCTAAACAATAAAAAAATATGAATAAATTGTCTTTAAGAGATATAGAAGTCAAAGATAAGAAAGTTTTAGTGAGAGTTGACTTCAATGTGCCTCTGGATGATAACTGTAATATAACGGATGATACGCGCATCAGAGCGGCTTTACCGAGTATTAAGTATTTAATCGAAAATAAAGCTAAGTTAATACTTGTTTCTCATCTTGGACGACCGAAAGGAAAAGTAAATGAGAAGATGAGATTAACTCCAGTAGGTATAAGGCTTGGGGAATTATTAGGCGTAAAAGTTACCAAGCTGAATGACTGTGTTGGGTCTGAAGTTGAAAAAGAAGTAGATAAGTTAAAAAGCGGCGACGCGCTGCTTCTCGAAAATACGCGTTTTCATAAAGAAGATAAAGAGAACGACGCAAGGTTCTCTCAGTCCATGGCAAATCTGGCAGATATTTATGTTAACGATGCTTTTGGAACTGCTCATCGCGCTCATGCCTCAACAGTTGGAATAGCAATGTTCGTTGACAAAGCAGCATGCGGCTTCTTAATGGAAAAAGAGATAAAAGCTTTAAATAAGTTAACAGAAAATCCTGAAAAGCCTTTTACGCTCATTATGGGCGGGGCCAAACTTGCTGATAAAATACCTGTTATGGAAAAGCTTATCGACAAAATAGATACCATGCTGCTCGGAGGCGGAGTGGCATATACTTTTTGCAAGGCAAAAAACTGGATAATCGGCGACTCTCTCGTAGACGAGGTCAGTGTTGAAGTCGCGAAAGAAATAATAACGAAAATGCGTAAAGCACGCGTGGAATTACACACTCCTCTGGATCATGTAGTAGTTCAGAAAATCTCTGAGGACGCGCAAACAATAACAACTGAAAGAGGAGCGGTTCCTGCGGGCTGGATAGGGGTTGATATAGGACCTCAGGCAATAGAAGAATATGAAACAGAGATTGGTCTTTCCAAAACCGTCTTTTGGAATGGTCCTGTTGGCATATTTGAGATGGATAGATTTGCAAATGGAACCATCGCCATTGCCAAAGCCCTTGCCAACAACGAAGATGCGTATACTGTCGTTGGAGGAGGAGATTCCATAGCAGCGGTAAATAAGGCAGGTGTTGCCGATAAGATCAGCCATATATCTACTGGCGGCGGGGCGTCTCTTGAATATCTCGCCGGTGTTGAATTGCCGGGTATTGCTGCATTAACGGAGAAATAATTTTATGTTTACATTTATAAGTATAATTCATGTTGTCGCCTGCGTAAGTCTGATTCTAATTGTTCTCCTTCAGGTGGGAAAAGGAGCGGATATTGCCAGCATGTTTGGCGGAGCAGGGACTCAATCCCTGCTTGGAACAAGTTCCGAGACATTTATGACAAAGCTCACCACGGTAATGGCTATAATCTTTATTCTCACATCCATCTCTCTGAGTTTTATGTGGGTTTCTAACTACAGTGGTACTTCCATAATAAAGAAAGAAGGTATAAAGCAAATAGAAGCTGAAACGGTAAAAGAAGAAGCGCCTGATAAAGAAACAACAAGATAAGTCACAGAGATTGATATTATGAAGAACATATTACCGCTTCTTGCGGTATTTTTTTTATTCATAAATACAAGCCAAGCCTTTGGCGAACCTAGTTATGGCGATGCAATAGTTGTCGGCTCAATAGGTGACGCTTCAACTCTTGTCCCAATATTGGCTTCAGACGGTGCTTCTCAGGATATTGTTGGGTTAATATTTAACGGTCTCCTCAAGTATGATAAAAATATAAAACTTGTTGGAGATCTGGCGGAATCATGGGAAGTCTCTTCCGATAAACTCACTGTCACATTTAATTTACGGAAAAACGTTAAATGGCATGACGGTTTTCCTTTTACAGCTTCTGATGTGATGTTTACGTATAAAAAGCTTACAGATCCGGACGTTCCTACTCCATACAGCGGCGATTTTGAACGAATAAAAAACGCGAAAGTTGTTGATCCGTATACATTCAGAGTAATCTACAAAGAGCCGTTCTCTCCGGCTCTTGCAAGCTGGGGAATGTGGATTATGCCTGAGCATCTTCTAAAAGATAAGAATTTAATCAAATGTAGTTTTGCGCGGCATCCAATAGGAACAGGTCCATATAAGTTTAAAGAGTGGAAAACCGGACAACGAATTATTCTTGAGGCAAATAATGACTATTTTGAAGGCAGACCGTATATAGATAAATATGTTTACCAGATAATTCCCGATGATGCGACAATGTTTCTTGAACTTAGCGCCGGTAACGTGGATTGGATGGGGCTTAATCCCGTTCAATACACTTATCAGACTAATAGAAAGCAGTTTAAAACAGGTTTTAATAAATATAGATGTCCAAGCTTTGGTTATACCTATCTGGGTTACAACCTTAAAAATCCGTTATTTAAAAACAAACTTGTTAGACAGGCTTTAACATATGCAATTAATAAGCCTGAGATCATCAAAGGAGTTTTATTGGGATTAGGAGAAGTCGGGACAGGTCCTTTTCCTCCAGAATCATGGGCATACAGCGAACATGTAAGAAGATATCCGTATAATTCGCTAAAGGCAAAAGAAATGCTAAAACTGTGCGGGTGGAAAGACAATGACGGAGACGGCTGGATTGATAAGGATGGGGAAAAGTTTGAATTTGAGATTATAACAAATCAGGGTAATGCGCAGAGGAAGAAATGCGCGGAAATTATACAGCAGAACCTCAAACTTGTTGGCATCAAGGTAAATATAAGAATAATTGAATGGGCATCTTTTATAAATGAGTTCATTAATAAAAAAAGGTTTGAGGCTGTTCTACTCGCCTGGGGTCTTGGCAGAGATCCTGACGGCTACGATATCTGGCATTCATCAAAAACAAAAGCGGGAGAGTTTAACTTTATTTCTTACAATAACCCGGAGGTAGATAAGCTTCTAGAAGAGGGAAGGGAAGAATTTGAAATAGAGAAAAGAAAGCAGATTTATCATAGGATCCACGAGATTATAGCTGAAGACCAGCCATATACATTTTTATACGTTCAAGATTCACTTCCGGTCGTTAACGCGCGTTTTAAAGGCATAGAAGTTACTCCTGTCGGAATAAGCCATAATTTTATAAAATGGTACGTACCAAAGCAGCTGCAGAAGCACACGCAGTAGACCTGTTCTTATCCTGACATATTAAACATTATCTTGCTAAATCAATAAAGATTTGCTATGTTAATTATATTAATTGTTAGAGCATGAAAGGAAGTTAGTTGGGTATAATGCTCAGAATTTTAAGTCTAACTTTATTGCTACAGTTTCTCTGTGTCCCAATCCTTGCAGGCAAACCAGAAATTCCTTCGACTCTACGTGGTGGTATTGAAGTTAGACAGAAAACGATTGGTATCGCACTGAAAATGCAGAGGCAAGGATGGGCATATGTAATGCCTCGTCCGAAAAGCTCGCAAGCAAGGTGGGAAAATACCGATGGTCGAACTACATGGTGGGTTGGATACTGGCACAACAGAACTACAAAGAAGTATTCATCAACAACGCCTCAACTCAATGGGAAAACTTATGTCGGTGATGGCAAAGGAGGAGGAGGCTGGCGCAAAGGCGGCAGCCCCATCAGACCAAGTAAACTTGAATGGTTGCTTTCCAAGCGTGGTGGAATTCCACCACGCTAGCAAGGGGGTGGACTTTGTCTTGCCCAACCAAGCATAGAATATAATTTTTGAACCAATCGGTGGCGTTTAGTACCGTTCCAGACGTTTCTGAATATTCTTTATCTTTTGTTGAATGTTGGGAGCTTCTGTGATCTCAGTGACTAAGCTCACACAACGGGCTCCGGCCTTTACTACTTCGGCTATGTTAGATTCTTTGATCCCTCCTATTGCCACAAAAGGAAGATCAATGTTTTGAGAGACATATCTTATGTACTCAAGACCTACTGCCTGAACAGTATTTTTTTTAGTTTGAGTCTCGTAGATTGGTCCAACTCCTATATAATCTGCTCCTATTCTCAGGGCTTCTTTGGCTTGTTCCGGGCTATGAGTGGAAAGTCCGATAAATTGGTTCGGTTTAATTAATCTACGAACTTGTTTTAAAGGAATATCGTTCTGTCCGATATGGATACCATCCGCTTCACAAAGAATAGCGAGATCAACGTCATCATTGACAATAAATAGGGCATCGTATTCTCGGGTAATCTTTCGCAGCTGGCAGCATTCTTCATATTTAATTTTTTTTGTGCGGAATTTTTCTCTATACTGAATAATCCTGATTCCGGCTTTAAGCATCTCTCTAACTACATATTCATTCCCTCTTCCGCAACTGGTTTCAAAACAAGTTATCCCGTAAATCTGACCTGAGAATAAGTCTTTTAGATTAGGTTTCATTTACTCATATTAAATCATGGGCGATATACATATCAAGCGTTTTATCTGATTTTCTTTAATTGCATTTCACACAATTGTCTGCTACCGTATCAAAATGATGGTAGCGGTTCAATGATATATGTTAGATGCTAAAAAATTTAAAATTAAATCTCTAAGGGAGGAATAATAAGAATGGAAAATATGACAATATTCCAGACATTCTTGTGGATTGCGGTCTTTATTGCTGCAACCATGATCTGTTGCTTTATTAAGCACGTTATTATCAGTGGTATTGTTCGACAGAAATGGTTTGTCTACAAAGACAAAATTTATTATGTTATTCCAAAAAGTGTTTGTCAGGGATTGTTCAAGAAAAATCAGGCTCCAGATACTTTTCGTGTTCGAGATTGGCCTCCATATGATTTTAAGAATTCATTTGCTGTAAATATAAGTGAAAAAATATCTATTAAAAGCACCGACAGAAAATAAAGTATAAAAGAAAAATCATTTAACCAATCACTGCACCCGACCAAAAAGCTGGCGCTTTTTGGCTGGTGAGTTTTACCGTTCTCCAAAAAAAACGTCATATCACTATTGACTTTTGTATTACAATGCGCTACACTGTATTACAATAAATACAAAAGGAGGATTCAGATGAGTGTTGCGCTTTCAGTAAGATTGCCGGATATGCTGGCAAAAGAACTTAATAATGTTGCGTTAACAATAGAAAGACCAAAATCGTTTTTAGTACAAAAAGCTCTTGAGAGCTATTTGCATGATCAAGCAGATTTGCAAATAGGACTTGACAGATTACGCGATACAACTGACCCTGTAATATCTATAGACGAAATGAGAAAAGAAATTGGCTTATAATATTACATTCAAAAAATCAGTATCCGAAGAATTAAAAAAAATAAGTCATGCCGATGCGAGTCGCATTATGAATAAGCTTACATCAGAACTTTCCGAAAAAGCTGATGCATTTCCTGAATTGCAAGGAGATTTTGCAGGACTCAGAAAATACAGAGTAGGAAATTACCGTATTATTTATTCAATAATACACAATACTGTATTGATAGTTCGCATTCGTCATAGGAAAGATGTATATAAAATAGCTCCACTTTCATAAGGATGATAGGAATATCACGCTACCCAATCATAGTAATTTGCAGCCGGCAGCATTCCTTATATTAAATCATAGGCAATATACGTATCAAGCGTTTTATCTGGTTTTTTTTAATTTCATTTGATAGAATTGCTTGTGCTGTATGATTGATTGGGGGGACTAAAGTGAAGACATACGAAGAAATAAATAAAAGGATAAGAAATGGAGAGGCAGTAGTTGTAACCGCCGAAGAGATTATTGACATAGTTGAAGCAAAAGGCATAAAAAAAGCCGCAAAGGAAGTAGATGTTGTAACAACAGGCACATTTGCTCCCATGTGCTCCTCAGGCGCTTTTT